>JBDTWC010000267.1:0-4858 GCA_040006875.1 Acidobacteriota bacterium
CTCTCCGCCCAGGCCGAGATTTCTCCCCAAGTTACTCTATTGGCGTGAGTTAGAGAGCGTCACCGGCGCTCGACCGAGGTCGAAACGAGCACAATTGGTCATCCGCACGCGGACAAATGTCTGCCGCGCCGCGAAAATACTGCTGGCCGGGCCTGCCGCCGGGCGATCCGGGCCTACTGCGGACGACGAAACAGACCAACGTAGACGGCCTTGCCGAGGATGTGTCCCTGCATGGCGGCGTAGACGGCCGTGCGCGTGACCCAGGCGTCGGCGCCAGCCGGCACGTCGATCTTGGTGTCGAGCGCGAAGAGCTCGAACGTGTAGTGGTGCTGCGGTCCGCTCGCCGCCGCTCCCGGGCCGCGGTAAGTCTCGCCGCTGGCGCTGATCTGGCGGCTGCCGTCGGGCAGAGCCGGCCCCTTGGGCTGCCCCTCGGTCATGCCGGTTGCCGTGCCCGGGATGCCCCAGACCAGCCAGTGCACCTGGTCTTCGCTGGTCTTGTTCCGGGCCACGTCGGGATCGCGCATGTTGAGCACGAAGCTCTGCGTGCCGGCCGGCACGTTGCGCCACGTCAGCGCCGGCGACACCTGCTCGCCGGCCTGGGTGTACTTGGCCGGAATCGGCGCCCCATCCGGAAACGCGGTGGTCGTCAGGGTGAGCGGCGGCGCAGGTGGCGCCGCCGGCGCCTGTCCGGCCGGAGCGCCGCCCTGAGCCAACAGTGCCGTCTGCATCAATCCCGCCGTCAAGAATGCGCCGGCCATGGTCTTCAGCGTCATCGGTTCTCTCCTGGGGCCTACGTGCGGCTCCGCCAGGAACAGTACGTGATTTCGCGGCTGGGTTCCATCCCGTGCGGGGTCACGCCTGGGCCAGCGAGCGCGGGCGCGCTCAAGCCCAAGGTTGAATCTGGCCCCCGGGAAGTTGGCGCCCGGCTCGGTGGCGCGCAGTCAGCCACTGGGCGCGCGGTCAGGCGAGCGGCGCATCGGGCGGCGCCTGGCCGAGCACGGCCACCGACACCGACTTCACCAGCGCGAACACCGGCGCTCCGACCGAAAGGCCCAAGCGGTCGATGGCATCGGGGGTGACGTCCGCGAGCAGCGTGTCGCGGCCCACCGCGACCTGCACCGTGGCCACGTCGAGATCCGCCGGGCGATGGATGCCGGCCACGATGCCGCGCAGCGCGTTATGCAGGCTGAGGCCCTCGGGCTCGCGCGTGGCCAGAATCACCTCACGCGCCGGAATCCGCACGCGCACCCGCGCGCCGGCCACCGCGGCATGTCCAGCCGCGAGCAGCGCGCCGCCGTCAAACGCGATCTCGACCAGGCCCCGAGCGGCGTCGGCGCGCGCGACCACCGCATCGAACACGGCGCCCAGGCCGACGGCATCGCGCAGCCAGGCCAGGTCCGGACGACTCATCAACGCCGGCACCGCGTCGCAGGCCACGGTGCGGCCGTGCTCGATCACGAGCACGTGGGTCGCGAGCCGGGCCACGTCGTCGACGTCGTGGGTGACGAGCACGAGCGGCACGTCGATGGTGCGGCGCAGCGCGTCGATCTCGTCCTGAAGGTGACGGCGGACACTTCGATCGAGGGCGGCGAACGGCTCGTCGAGGAGCAGCACCGAGGGCTCTCGGGCCAGGGCCCGGGCCAGAGCCACGCGCTGACGTTCGCCGCCCGAGAGCTCGTGCGGACGCCGATCCGACTTGCCGGTGAGGCGCACGCGATCGAGCAGCGCCTCGGCGCGTGCCTGCCGCTGGGCGCGTGGATGCTGGCCGAGCGCCGTGGTCACGTTTCCGGTCGCGGTCAGGTGCGGGAAGAGCGCGTATTCCTGGAAGACGTAGCCGACAGTGCGGCGATGCGGTGCCGCGAAGACGCCCGCGGACGTGTCGGTCCACGTGGCGCCGCCGGATCGCACGACGGCATGGGCAGGGCGATAGAGCCCGGCGATGGCGCGCAGCACCGTGGTCTTGCCGCTACCCGACGGCCCGAAGATGGCGAGCACCTGCCCGGGGTCGCACTGGAAGTCGACGTCGAGCGGAATGGGGCCCGCCTGCTGCAGGCGCACCGACAGGCGCGACTCAGACACGTCGCAGGCTCGCGCGCCGGGACAGCGCGGTAGTGATCATGAGGGTCGCGACCGCGATGACGAGCAGGGTGGCCGCCATCACGCCGGCGCCGTGATCGTCGAACGCCTGCATGCGGTCGTAGATGGCGACACTGAGCGTGCGCGTCTGGCCGGGCAGGTTGCCGCCCACCATCAGCACCACGCCGAACTCGCCGAGCGTGTGCGCGAAGGTGAGAATCGCGCCGCTGAGCACGCCCGGCCAGGCCAGCGGCAGCTCGATGCGCAGAAACCGTTGCCAGGGCGACAGGCCGCAACAGGCCGCGGCGTCGCGCACATCGCCGGGAATCGCCTCGAAGCCGCGCTGGATCGGCTGCACCATGAACGGGATGTTGGCGATGACCGAGGCCAGCAGCAGGCCGGCAAACGAGAACGGCAGCGCGTGACCCACGACGGCCTGGAAGGCCTGGCCGAGCGGCGAGCGCGCGCCGAAGGTCACGAGCAGATAGAAGCCGAGCACGGTCGGCGGCAGCACCAACGGCACGGTGACGAGGGCCTCCACCAGGAGCTTCCCGGGAAAGTCGCGCCCGGCCAGCAGACGGCCGAACCAGACGCCGAGCGGCAGCAGAATCGCGATCGTGCCGGCGCCGAGCGCCAGCGACACACGAAGGGCCGTCCAGTCCATCGCCGGCTATTCTGGCACCGAGAAGCCGTGTTTTCGCAGGATGGACCGAGCGGCGTCGCGCCTCATATAGGCGTAGAACGCCGTCGCCACCGGCCCGGCCGCCGGCAGCAACACCATGGCCTGTCTGAGCGGCGGATGATCGGCCGCGGGAATGACCGCGTAGGTGCCGCGGTCGGCAAAGCCGGGCGCGAGCACCAGTGAATACGCAAGCAGGCCACCCACGGCGTTGCCGGTGGTGGCAAACTGCGCCGCCTGCGTGATGCTGTCGCCGAGGACGAGCGCCGGTTGCAGTGTGACCCACAAACCACGCTTGCGCAGCACCGCTTCCGCAGCTCGCCCGTAGGGCGCCACCGCGGGATTGGCGATGGCGAAGCGCGACACCCCGCCCGCCCGCGCCAGACGCGCCAGGCCGGCAAGCGATGCATCGGCGATGAGCGGCGAGCCGGTGGGAGAGAAGATCACGAGCTGGCCTACGGCGTAGACCGTCGCCGCGCCGCGGGTGAGCCCGGCGGCCGCGAGCTGCGCCGGGAATTCCTCGTCGGCGGCCAGGAACATCTCGAACGGCGCGCCGTCCTGGATCTGCCGGGTCAACGTGCCCGAGGCGCCGAAGACCAGCGTCACGCTGGTCCCGGTCTCGCGCTTGAACCGCTCGGCCACTTCGGTGAGCGCGAAGTTCAGATTCGCCGCCGCGGCAATCGTGGCCGGAGGGGCAACCGGTTGGGTTGCGGCCGGAACGCCGCCCACGGCGGCGACGAAGAGCAGCGCGGCCAGCGTTCTCAATCCGCAGGTCATGAGCGGCAGCGCGCTCATTTGGAAGGCGTGACCCATGGATTGGCGAACGCCCGGTCGTGGAGCAGGGCCTCGTCGGTCAGCGATTGCAGGAACGCGATCAGATCAGCGCGCTGGTCCAGCGTGATCGCGAAGCCGCGGATCGACGGGCTCTTGTTCGGCTGATTGTGGCCCACGCCCCGGTCGGGACCAGCGGCGATGGTGCGGCCGCCGGCGGCGTAATGGTCGATGACGTCGTCGAGCGTGGCGGCGCTGCCGTCGTGCATGTAGGGCGCCGTCACCGCGATGTTGCGCAGCGTCGGCGCCTTGAACTTGCCGATGTCGGTCACGTCGTGCGTCACCTCGTAGAGGCCGGTGTCAGAAGCCGGATACGACAGCATACCGGGGAGGTTGTACAAGCCGGTGTTGTGGAACTCGACCGGGTTGCTCCGGCGGACGCCCATCGCACTCGAGAAGTGCGGCCCGCCGTGACAGGTGAAGCACGACAGCGGCCGGCTGTGGAAGAGGATCTCGCCGCGCTTGGCCGCGTCCGAGATGGCGCTCTCGTCGCGATCGTAGTGATAGCGGTCGTAGGGCGAGCGTGCCGACACGATCGAGCGCTCGAAGCTGGCCAGCGCCTTGCTCACCTGATCGCGGGTGATCGACGTGGGTGCGCCGAATGCCGCCGCGAACAGCCGCTGATAGGTCGCATCGCGGACCAGCGTCGCCAGCCACTGGTCGTCGCGGCCGAGGCCGAGTTCGACCGGATGATCGCCGTACATCGGCACCAGCACCTGATCCTCGAGCCGGGTCTGCAGCGGGTTGGCCCAGGTGAGCGTGGCGGCGTAGGCCACGTTCACCAGGCTCATGCTGCCGCGCGGATGGAGTTGCCCAGTCGAGCCGAGGCCGTGGCCGCGCGCGTCGGCAAACGCGCGTGCCTGTTCGTGACAGGTACTGCACGACTGCGTGCCGTTGGCCGACAGACGGCGGTCGTAGAACAGATGGCGGCCCAGTTCGACCTTGGCGGCCGACATCGGGTTGTCGGCGGGCACCGGCGGCGGCGGGAAGCCGGTTGGCAGATGCCACGGATAGGCGTCTTGCGCCGGCAACGAGCTGCCGGCCGCGGCTACCAGCCACAGCGCGACGGCGCACGTGAAGAGGCGAGTGGTCATACGGCGACTACTTCTGGAGGCGTACGACCTCGAGACGCTCGAGCATGCGGATCGAGCGGGCGCCACGCTTGTCCTTGGGCGCCACGATGCGCCACGGCCCCTGGTAGGCAAAGAGCGGCTTGCCGTCGACGGTGTCGGCGATGATCACGTCGTTGGCCGTGAACCCGTTGTCGAGTTC
>JBDTWC010000268.1:0-4850 GCA_040006875.1 Acidobacteriota bacterium
TCGTAGGTGTTGTAGTCGCCGAAGAACTGATCCCAGACGACGCCGTCGAACTTGATCAGCTCGCCGCCGGTGCGGCCGTAGGAGCGCGCGCCGGTCGTGGTCGAGCCGCCGACGGTGTTGCCGCCGACGTCGAACTGCGTGGGCGTGAGCCCCGGCACGAGGCGCGCCAGGCCGCGGATGCCGCGGCCGTAGGGCAGGTTCTCCATCTGCTCCTCGCTCCAGTTGACACCGACGGTGGTCGACTGCAGGTCGATCGTGGGCGTGGAACTGGTGACCGTGATCGACTCGGCCAGCGAGTCGAGTTGCAGCGGTCCGTTCACCGTGGCGGTGGCGCCGGCGTTCACGACCACGGCGTCGACCGCCAGCGAGCGGAAGCTGGGCAGCGTGAACACCACTTTGTAGGTGCCCGGCGCCAACTGGTTGAACCGATATGACCCGAGCGCGTCGGTGACGGCCGAGCGCGCGCCGCCGATCATCGACGGGCTGGTGATGCTCACCTCGACCCCGGGCAGCATCCCGCCGCTCGAGTCGACTGCGCGCCCGGTGATCGTGCCGGTGGTCGACTGGGCAAATGCGGTGGCAGCTGCCACCAAGGTGATGGCCGCCATCACGCCGATTCTGAATACTCGCCAACCCATAGCCGTTCCTTCACACGTGCCGGCGTGGCCTCATGCCACGCCGCTTCTGAGACGTGCAGAGTAGCAGAATTAGGCGGTATTCAGGTCGATCGCGGCCGCGATGGCGTGCACTCGTCAGTCGTCGTTATGGTGCGATTAGGCGCTTGAACTCCGCCGAGTCCTTCAGCGACGCAAACAGCGGATCGGCCGCCGCTTGCGACTTCCACTGTTTGGGCTGACGCGTGATGGCCACGGTCAACTGTTCGATCGCCTGGGCCGGCTGACCCGCCTGCGCGTAGCGCTGCGCGAGCGCGTAGATCGCCGGCTCACTGCGCGGGTTGATGGCGAGGGCCTTCTGCTGCGTGGCGATGGCCTCGGCGAATTTCCGGTCCTTGGCCAGCTGAGCCGCCTGCTCGGTGAGCCGCTGTGGCACGCCCTCGGTCATGTTCAGCAAACGGCGCAGCTCGACAAACGGCTGCGCGCTGTCATCGACACGCACGTCGATCACGCGCTCGACGGTGGAATCGGAGCCGGCCGGAATCGGCTTGACCACCAGCAGGCCGGCCGACTGCATGCCGCGCGTGTCGCCGCCCTTGCTCTGCCCGGCGTCGAGCGCGTCCATGAGCCGCTCGGCCATCGAGCCCGTGCCGGCCTGATACGCCGCCGCCATCGCCTTGACCACCTCTTCGCTGGCCAGCGTGTTGCCCTGCACCGAGAAGTTCACGCCGGTGACGTGGCCGGCAAAGCCGCCGAGATGCACCGGGTCCTTGGGGTCGTGGTTGCGATCGATGACGCGCTTGCCGGTGTAGACGGCCGAGCGGCCCTTGGCGTCGATCACCGCCACCTGGCGGCTGTCGCGGCCGGGGTCTTCGTCGGTGATGCGCTTGACCACCTCGGCCGGTGACAGCCCCTGCTCGAGCAGCGCGATTGCCTTCGGGCCATAGAGGCGGTTGGCCGCCGCCTGCGTGGCCACGGCCCCGACGCCGGGCTTCGCATAGGGCACGGCGGCGCCGGCGCCGAACGCGCGCGACTGCACGCCCACGCCAAACTCTCCGGTCGCCGGATCGACCGCGATGATCGAGAACGTGCCGAACCACGGATCGGGCCCATCGGGATGGGTCGTGGCCACCGGCGGCGTCTGCGCGGCGAGCACGGTTGAGGCAAGAAGGACAGCAACGGCAATTCGCGACATGGTCAGGCTCCTACGGGCGCATTCTATGCGAACGCTCGCCGAATGCACGGACAGCGCCGGGCGCGTCGAACTGCGCACCCGGCCGGCGATCCGGCTCAAGCTTCGCGCGATCGCGCCGAACCCCTGGGCATGGCACACGTGTTCGTCTGGTCGTCGGCTGCGGCCCTGGCTGTCATCGCCGGCCTGGCCTGGATGTGGCCGCCGGCGCTGTGGGCCCTGGTCGTGGTGGTGCCGCTCATCGCTCGGGGCGTGGCCGACCTGATGCAGACCAAGCAGGCCATCCGGCGCAACTTCCCACTCATCGGGCATGGCCGCTATCTGCTCGAGATGCTGCGGCCCGAGATCAACCAGTACTTCGTCGAGTCCAACGGCGACGGCCGCCCCTTCAGCCGCACCGACCGCTCGGTGGTCTATCAGCGCGCCAAGGGCCAGCTCGACACCTTGCCCTTCGGCACCCAGCGCGACGTCTACGCCGTGGGCTACGAGTGGATCAACCACTCGCTGGCGCCGGTGCATCCCGATCCGGCAGTGGCCCGGGTCACCGTCGGCGGACCGGCGTGCCTGCAGCCCTACTCGGCGTCGATCCTCAACGTGTCAGCGATGAGCTACGGTTCACTCAGCAAGAATGCGGTGCTCGCGCTCAACACGGGCGCGCGCCTCGGCGGCTTCGCGCACAACACCGGCGAGGGCGGCTTGAGTCCGTATCACCTCGATCCTGGCGGCGACCTGGTGTGGCAGATCGGCACCGGCTACTTCAGCTGCCGCACCGCCGCCGGCCGCTTCTCGCTCGACGAGTTCACCAAGCGGGCGACCTTGCCGAACGTGAAGATGATCGAGGTGAAGCTCTCGCAAGGCGCCAAGCCGGGGCACGGCGGCATCCTGCCGGCGGCCAAGCTCACCCCGGAGATCGTCGCCATTCGCGGCGTGGTACCTGGCCAGGACGTGATCTCGCCGGCGGCGCACACCGCCTTCTCGACCCCCATCGGCCTGCTCCAGTTCGTGGCCCAACTCCGCGACGCATCGGGCGGCAAGCCCGTGGGCTTCAAGCTCTGTGTCGGCAAGCGCCATGAGTTCCTCGGGGTCGTGAAAGCGATGCTCGAAACCGGCGTGATGCCCGACTTCATCACCGTCGACGGCGGCGAGGGCGGCACCGGCGCGGCGCCGCTCGAGTTCTCCGACTCGGTTGGCACGCCGCTCAACGAGGGCCTGTCATTCGTACATCAGGCGCTCGTCGGCGCGGGCGTGCGTCAGCACATCCGCGTCGTCGCCTCGGGCAAGGTGAACACCGGCTTCCAGATCGCCACCAAGGTGGCGCTCGGCGCCGACATGTGCAACGCGGCCCGCGCCATGATGTTCGCGCTCGGCTGCATCCAGGCGCTGCGCTGCAACACCAACCACTGTCCGGCCGGAGTGGCCACACAGGATCCCGGGCTGGTGCGCGGCCTGGTCGTGGAAGACAAGTCGGAACGCGTCGCCCGCTACCACAAGGAAACCGTGAAGAGCTTCCTCGACGTGCTCGGCGCGACCGGCCTTGCGAGTCCGGCCGGTCTGAAGCCGTGGTACGTGATGAAGCGGATCGCGCCCGACGACGTGCGCAGCTATCACGAGATCTACCCGGTCACCGAGCCCGGCGGCCTGCTGACGGCGCACACGACCGGCCCGCTCGCCGATGCCTGGGCCCGCGCCCGCGCCGACCGCTTCTAGCCCATCTCCAAGGCGCATTCGGAGCATCGCGCGCGCCTTGCGTCGCGACGCGGATGGTCGCTACTATCGCCCGTCGCCCGTGCACGCCGTGCGCCGGGTTGGCCTTCCTGGAGGTGACGGGTGAGACGTGTCGGAATTGCGGTCGTCCTGGCCGCACTGGCCTTCGTGCCGGTGTCCACGCAGCAGGCGACGGTGCCGGAGCTGCCGTTTGAATCGGTACCCAATCCGCTGACCATGCCGGCGGACGTCCACTTCGGCGAGATTGGCGGCGTGGCCGTCAACTCGAAGAAGCACGTGTTCGTGTTCTCGCGCGGCAACTCGAGCGGTCCCGCCTACATGGCCACCGCGGCGCAGTTGCTCGAGTTCGACGCCACCGGCAAGTTCGTGCGTGAGATCGGCAAGAACCTCTACGGCTGGGCCTACGCGCACGCCGTGCGCATCGACAAGCAGGACAACATCTGGGTCGTCGACAAGGGCTCGAACGTCATCCTCAAGATGAACCCGCAAGGGCGCGTGGAGTGGGTCTTCGGACGCAAAGGCGAGTCGTCGCACCTCGACGTGCCGCCCGACTACGCCTCGCAGCTCGGCCTCATCCTGCAGCGCGCCGGCGTCGCCGTCACGCTCCCGCCCAACAACAACCCGCGCAACCCGGTGCCGGTGCATCGCGACAACGTCTTCAACCAGCCCACCGACGTGGCCTGGGATTCGAAGGGCAACTCCTACTTCAGTGACGGCTACGTCAACTCCCGCGTCGCCAAGGTGAACGCCAAGGGCGAGTGGGTGGCGAGCTGGGGCTCGCTCGGCACCGGTCCGGGGCAGTTCGACACCCCGCACGGACTCGCGGTCTCGCCGGCCGACGAGATCTACGTCGCCGATCGCGGCAACCGCCGCATCCAGGTGCTCGACACCGAGGGCAAGTTCCTGCGCCAGTTCATCATCGACGTGCCGGTCGACACCAAGCGCGGCAAGATCGTCTACGGCGCCGAGACGCCCAACGCCACGACCGGGTCGCAGGCTCCAGGCGCGCCCGACGCGCTGTGCATGACGCCCGGTCCGCACCCGGTGCTGTTTGTGGGCGACCTCTATCCGAGCCGTATCTACAAGGTGTCACTTGAAGGCAAGGTGCTCGGGGTCTATGGGCAGCCGGGCCGCAACCTGGGCGAATTCGGCTGGATTCATGCCATCGCCTGCCCGTCGGAGGACGAGATCTGGGTCGGTGAGCTGATCAACTGGCGCGTGCAGAAGCTCGTGACCAAGGGCACAGGCCGCCGTGCGGCCGGCGCCGCTGCAAAGAAGCCGTAACGCCGTCCGATTCGCACTCTCAGACGCCGGAGGTG
>JBDTWC010000269.1:0-4845 GCA_040006875.1 Acidobacteriota bacterium
CGCCACCGGCCTGCCGGCGTTCTGGCCCATGTTCGAGCCGCGCACGCCCGGCTTCAGTCATATCGACGCGCCCGATCCGTATCGCTTTGCGCACACCGACACAAGCGTCAGCCTGGGCGTGGCCGCCGCAAACAAGCTCGAAGAGGCGATCCTGAAGGAAGGACCCGACACGGTGGCGGCGTTCATCGCCGAGCCGGTGCAAGGCGCCGGCGGCGTGATCATCCCGCCGGCCGACTACTTCCCGCGCATCCGCGCTATCTGCGACCAGTACGACGTGCTGCTCATCGCCGACGAAGTCATCACCGGCTTCGGGCGCACCGGCACCTGGTTCGGCCTCGACCACTACGGGATCGAGCCCGACATCATGCAGTTTGCCAAGGGCATCACCAGCGGCTACGTGCCGCTTGGCGGGATCGGCGTCTCGGACCGTATCCGCGAGGTCATCAACGGCGTCGGACCGAGTCAGCGCTGGATGCACGCATTCACCTACTCCGGGCATCCCACCTGCTGCGCGGTGGCGCTGGCCAACCTCGACATCATGGAGAGCGAGGGGCTGGTCGATCGCGCCAAGACCGGCGGTGCCCGCCTGCTCGGCAAACTGCGCGAACTCGAGTCGCTCGACAGCGTCGGTCATGTGCGTGGACAGGGCCTCATGGCGGCGGTGGAAGTGGTGGCCGACAAGGCGACCAAGCAACTGCACGCGCCGGCGCTCGGCGTCAGCCAGAAGCTTGTCGACGGCATGCTCGAGCGCGGGCTCTACACCCGCGCCGTTATGGACTGCATCTGCATCGCGCCGCCGCTCATGACCAGTGACGCCGACCTCGATCGGATCGTCGCCATCGTCGCCGACACCATCACCGCGGTGGTGGCCACGGTGCGTCAGACCGCTGCGCTCAGCGACTGACCGCCAACGCGCGTACCAGGCGGTCCCAGTAGTCGCGCGCCTGGTAGGGCGAGCGCACCGGCACGCGCTCGTCGAGGCCGTGCGAGCGGTCGTCTTCGTCCTTCATGTAGATGGCCGAGAGTCCGAACACGGGCACGCCGGCATTGCGGAGATACATCCCGTCGGTGGCGCCGTTGGACATGCCGGGCACGACCAGACTGCCGGGCCAGAACTCCTTGCTGACCCGATCGACCGTGCGCATCACGTCGGGCCGGAGCGGCGACGGTGGACTGGCCACCGCCGGGTAGGTGAGCGCGACCCTGATGGCCGGATCGCCGGCGATCGTGGTCAAAGAGTCCTGCACCACGGCCACGTCAGTGCCGGGCATGATCCGGCAGTTGACCGTGGCGGTCGCTGACTGCGGCAGCGCATTTTCGGCGTGGCCGCCGCTCAGCATCGTGGCCACGCACGTGGTGCGCAACTGCGGCGACAACTGCGGGTCGGCGAGCAGCCGCTCGATGGCTGCGCCGCCCGGTTCGCCCCGTCCCGCCGTGGCGAGGTCGTCGGCCAGCTGTCCCGACTCGAGCCCGGCGCGCTGGGTGAAGCTGGCGCGGGTCACCTCGTTGAAGGCGACGGGGAAGTGGAAGGCGGCCAGGCGCTGCAGTGCGCCAGCCAGCGCGTAGATGGCGTTGTCGGCACGCGGCACCGACGAGTGACCGCCGGGACTAGTGGCCGTGAGCGTGAACGTGGCGTAGACTTTCTCGGCCGCCTGCGTGCCGAACACCACGCGTCCGCTGGCGGTCGGCCCGACGCCGCCGGCGTCGGTGTTCAAGGCATATTCGGCTTCACGCAGGCGCGGCACGTGCGCCAGCAGCCACTGCATCCCCTGTGCCGCATCGCCCTCTTCATCGCAGCTGAGCACCAAAATCAGATCGCGAGCCGGCACGAACCCGTCGCGCTTCCAGCGCACCATGTTGGCGACCAGCACCGAGGCGCCGGCCTTGTTGTCGAGGGCGCCGCGGCCGAAGAACCAACCGTCGGCTTCGCGCAGCGTGAACGGATCGGCGGTCCAGTCGGCGCGCTTCGCGTTCACGACGTCGAGGTGGGCCAGGAGCAGCAGCGGGCGCGCCCCGGGCGTGGCCGCGCGCAGCGTGGCGACCACGTTCTGGCAGGTCGGCGTGGCGCCCACCAGGGTGACGTCGGCGGCCGGATAGCCGGCGCCGCGCAGCCGCTCAGCGACGGCCTGGGCGGCGCGGGGCTCGCCCCCGCCGTCGGGAGACGAGTCGATCTCGACCAGTTCGCGGAAGATGGCGCGATGCAGCGCGTCCTCAGGGGAGAGGGGCTGCGCCCAGCCGGTGGCGGCAAAGGCGATCCCCATGACACACGCGCGCGAGACATGCCTGCCAACGCAGCGCCACCGGGACGACGTGAACTCGGCCATTGCGCCGGAGCGTAGCACGACGGACCTGCTGGTCGATGCTAGCGGCTGACGGCGACGCGAAGCTCGGCACGCGCCAGACGCGCCTTGGCCTGGCGCAGCGTCACCGTGTGGGCCACGTCGGCCACTACCTGCGCCACCTGCGCCGCCACCTCGCTGAGCCGGCGCGCGGACTCGGCGGTGAGCGGCTGGTCAGCGTAGGCGGTGAGCACGCCGGCGATGCGACCGTCGTGCACGAGCGGCGTGGCGACGCAGTAGGCCAGTGACGTGCCCGACGCCGACGGCCCGAGGTCGAGACGCGCATCGGAGTTGATGATCTGCTGGCGATTGGCCGCCACCCAGCCGCTCACGCGCTCGCCGAGCGCAATCGCGTCCGTGCTGAGCAGGCTGGCGCGGGTGGCGTATTCGGCCACCACCTTCTCGCCGCCCGGCGAGGTGACGTAGAACACGAACTCGGCCGCTGGCACCAGGGCGCGCAGATCCACGGCGATGAGACTGGCGGCATCGGCGATGCGCGGCGGGCCGGACACCAGACGCGCCACGCTCTCGAGCGCGGCCTGCGGCGCCACCGGCCGCGTCGGCAGCGCCACCTCGGAGACCGGCACGGTGGGCAGGTCGAGGAACGCGTCGACGACCTCCGGGTCATACATCGAGCCGCGGCGTTCCATGACGATGGCGGTGGCCTGCGCCTGGGTCATCGCGGAGCGGTAGGGCCGATCCGAGGTGAGCGCGTCGTAGCAGTCGACCACCGACAGGATGCGCGCGCCGATCGGAATGCTCTGGCCGGCGATGCCGCGCGGATAGCCGGTGCCGTCCCAGTTCTCGTGGTGGGCGCGCACGATCGGCACGACCGGATACGGGAAGTCGATGGTGGCGAGGATGTCGGCGCCCACGTCGACGTGGAGCTTCATTGCCTCGAACTCGGCCGCGGTCAGCTTGCCTGGCTTGTTCAGGATGTGCTCGGGCACGGCCAGCTTGCCGGTGTCGTGCAGCAGCGCCGCTGCTTCGATCGCCTTGACCTCGTCGGCGCCCGACACGCCCATGGCCTTGGCCAGAGCCACCGAGTAGGTCTGTACGCGCCGGATGTGGCTGCTCGTGACGCCGTCCTTGGCGTCGATAGCGCTCGACAGCGCCTGAATTGTCGACATGTAGAGCTGATCGACCTGCTTCACGTGCCGTTCGGCGTCGGCCAGCCGGCCGAAGCGCGACTTCAGGCCCATGTAAACGATCACGACGAGCGGCGCCACGGCCGCCAGCGCCAGCACGCCCACGTGGGCCACGAGCAGCGCCAGCACCAGCGCCGCCGAGGCCGACGCGGCGTGGCTCACGCCCAGCACGGCGAAGTGGTTGCGCCACATCTCGAAGGGGCTGCTGCCGCGCTCGAGCGCGGCGGCGGTGGCGGTCAGTCCGGAGTGCACGAGGAAGTGCAGGACCGCCATCACGGCCAACGGGCCGACCATGGCGTCGAGGGTGAGCGCCTCGCCGCTCAGCGGCGAGTGGCCGAGCACGGCCAAGAAGCCCTGCGCGCCCAGCCACAACGAGAGGGCGGGGTTGGCGGCGTTGAAGAGCATGCGGTCGGCGCTGTGACCGCGCCGCCACGACAGGATGAATCCGTCGGCGGCCATGGCCACGGTTGCCGGAGCCGGGCCGAAGAACATGGCCGACGTGAACAGGAACGTGTCGGACATCGACGCGTGTACCGGCACGCCCGGCACCCGCAGCGACAGCCGTCCGAACGCCACAGCCAGCACCGACAGCAGGAGCCACTCGGCCACCCGCGGCACGGTCGGAAGGGTGGTCACCGACTGCGCGATCGCGAACAGCCCGAGCGCCGTCACCGCGGCCACGTAACGTGACAGCACGCGCGTATCGCGGTCGGCGGCGTGAGCGGCGGTGGTGGGTGTGGCGGTGGCGGACATCGTAGCGACACTCTCCCTATCGCAAGGCCCCTGCCATGTCTCGAGCGGTCGGCTGGGCGAGGTGTCGAACCGCAGTCCACGTCGGAAATACCCTGAATTTCCTGTAGCGGTGCTTTCCAGCCGCGACCTGCCGCGCTCAGCGCACCGACATTTGCGGAAGGAAGCCGATATTTCGGCGTTCTTCGTGCCGAAATATTGCCTTGATGTCGGGCCTTCGACACCGGAATTTCCTGGCCGCGAATCTAAATTTCGGCTTGCCGCGGCCGATAGAGTAGACAGTCGTGATCGGTTCCCAGCGGCTCACAGCCCAGCTCGAGTTGCTCGCCGCCAAGACCGCGGCGCCGGCAGCCTCGGTCTATCTGCCCACCCCCTGGGATGCCCATGCCCCGGTGCTGCTCACCCACACCGGCCAGGGCGCCCCGCTGCCGGAGCTCGCCACGCCAGAGGCGGCAGCGGCCTTTGCCGCCTCCGTGATCGAAACGGGGCAGTGGAACGGGCTGACCGTGGCGCTCGACGCCCTGATCCCGAGTCGTTCGGGGGAAGGCTTTCTCGTCGCGGTGCCGCTGCTCACCAGCCTCTGGTCGGGCGGGGTCACGCGTGACCCC
>JBDTWC010000270.1:0-4841 GCA_040006875.1 Acidobacteriota bacterium
ACCGTCACCAGCCCTTCGATCCGCAGCTTCTCCAGGTGATGCGAGAGCGTGGAGCTGGTGATGCCGGTCTCGGCCTGGATCTCACCGACCACCAGTCCCTCGGGATGCGCCTCGAGCAGCAGGCGCACGATCCGCAGACGCGGCTCGGTGCCCAGCGCGGCAAACATGTCGGCGTAGCGAGCCACGTCATCGGCCTTGACTGCCATATCGACATTTCTACAACTATCGAAATGAGATGTCAAGCGGCACTGGACTTCGGCTCGCCGGCTACCGCCGCTTGGCTATCTCAGTTGGCAGGACCGCCGTCGCGTCCTTCAGCGACGCGCAGGTGCAGCGTCTGCCCAGGCGCGAGTCCGAGACGCAACGCTTCCCCACCAGCGAACTCGAGGGCGCCGTGGGCACGCCACCCGCCCCAGCACAGACGTCGGGCCACCATGTCGGGCACCACTTTCACGACGCGCGAGTCGCGATCGAGGAACACGACGTCAATGGCGAAGCGCATGCCCACGGTGTGGATGGAGCGGCACGGCGCCAGCCATAGCGCGTGTGCCGGCGCCAGACCTGAACGTCCGAGCAGGCCGCGGGCCCGCGTCCACGACGACGTGGCCAGCTCGACGCTCGCCAGGTCGCGGCCATCAGCGGACAGAAGACGCGCCCTGACCATCGGTGATGCGCGCAAGGTCCGGTCAGGCGCTCAGCGCGCGGCGTCGAGGGCCGTAAAGGACGCACTCATGACCTGGAAGATCGGCGAGTAACGCGCGAACTGGGCCGCCGGGGCCACGCACACCAGCCGATACAGCGTGCGGCCCTGCACCACCACATAGACACGCACGTGCTCCACGCCACCGCGACGCTGATAATCGACCATCACCATGCGGCGCCGGCCGACCTGCGCGATCTGGCTGGTGAACGCGCTGCCGCCAGCCTCGCGCTCCTTCAGGTCGGCCAGTTCGAGATCGGCGAAGTTGCCATCGATCTCGTCGGAGTTGAGTGCGATCTGCAGTTGCTCGGATTCGATGACGAGCACCGCAGTGCCGTCCTTGTGTGCCACGTAGCCGAGCGTGCGTAACCCGCCGGGCAGCAGTCGCCAGTCCTTCGGCGGCACGTCGATCAGGAAATTCGGCGCGGGCGCCTCCGCCTTCGCGCCCGCCCCAGGCCTGGCGCCGGGCACCGGCTTCTGGGCCGCGACCGGGGGGATCACGGCCAACGACGCCACCAGTGCCAGAAGCAGGTGCCGGCGCGGCAGGAAGGCGCTCTTGGCCGCTCGCGTCGTCACGCCGTCTCCCCATCGACCACGACGAGCGCGGTGGCGTTGTCGCGGCCGCCGGCCGCAATGGCGTCGGCGACGAGCCGCTCGGCCACGCGCCGCGGGTCGGATTCCGCGGCGAGAATACCACCGATGCGGCCGTCGTCGAGCGTGCCATGCACGCCGTCGCTGCACAGCACCACGCGCCTGCCCGGCGCGCGCGGGCGCTCCGACATGTGCGCCAGGATCTGCTCGTCGCCGCCGAGCACGTTGGTCACGACGTTGCGGAGCGGGTGCTGCGCGTGCGCCTCGGGCGAGAGCTGCAATTCACCGAGCGCGTTGAGCAGCGAGTCGTCAGCGGTCAGCGCCACCAATTGGCCGTCGCGCTCCTCGTAGACGCGACTGTCGCCGGCATGGCCCACCACGATCGCCGACGGCGTGAACAGCACGGCCACCACGGTGGTGCCCATGCCGGCGTAGGCCGGATCGCTGGCCGCCGCGCGGAACACCCGCTGGTTGGCCAGATGCAAGGCCGTGCGCAGGCGATTGGCGTCGGTCGAGAGCGACGAGTCGAGGCCGAACGGCCAGGTCAGATCGGTGTCGCCTTCCGAGCGGGCGATGAAGGCCTGGATGGATTCGACCGCCAGTCGCGACGCGATTTCCCCAGCGGCGTGTCCGCCCATGCCGTCGGCCACGACGAACAAGCCACGCTCGAGATCGACCGTGAAGGCGTCTTCGTTGCCGGGGCGATACGGACCGCACTCCGACACGCCGAAGGCTTGAAGACCGAGTGCCGGAGGCGGGGCCGGCGACGAGGGCAACGGTGCAGGCGTAGTGGGTTCGTCCATGACAGGGCCAGCGCCGTCAGGCGCTCGCCACCTCGGGTTCGTGGGCCATCGTGTGATCGAACACCTCGGCCAGCGACGTGTCGCCGGCCAGCGCCTTGCGCCAGGCCGCCTGGCGCAGGGTGATCATGCCGTCGCGACGAGCCGCTTCGCGCACGGCCTGCGCGCCGGCGCGCGCCAGGATCAGCTCCTCGATTCGTGGCGACACCCGCAGCACTTCATGGATGCCGGTGCGGCCACGGTAGCCGCTGCCGCTGCAGCGCGGACAGCCGACCGCCTTGTAGACGCGAGCCGTGCCACCCTCCGGTAACGACACGTCGTCGCTCGCCGCCAACTGGGCCAGGCGCTCGACCGCCGAGGTATCGATCTGCTTGCACTCGGCGCATAGACGGCGCACGAGCCGCTGGGCCACGATGAGGCGCAGCGACGAGGCCACGATGAACGGCTCGAGGTCCATGTTCAGCAGACGCAGCACGGCCCCGGGCGCGTCGTTGGTGTGCAGGGTCGAGAGCACGAGATGGCCGGTCAACGCGGCCTTGAGCGCGATGTCCGCGGTTTCGGCATCCCGCACCTCGCCCACCATCATCACGTCGGGGTCCTGCCGCAGGAAACTGCGCAGCACGGTGGCGAAGGTCATCGCGGTGCCCGGCTGACACTGCACCTGGGTGATGCCATCGAGCCGCGACTCCACCGGATCCTCCGCGGTCAGCACCGACAAGTCCTCTGAGTTGAGACGATCGAGCAGGGCGTAGAGCGTGGAGCTCTTGCCGCTGCCGGTCGGCCCGGTGACCAGGATCAAGCCGTTGGGCAGATCGCAGGCCTCGACCAGGCGCTGGTGCGTGTGGGGGTCGACGCCGAGGTCCTTCAGATCACGACGCGCGCGGGTACGCTCGAGCACGCGGAGCACGATCTTCTCGCCGGTCACCGCCGGCACGAGCGAGAAGCGCAGGTCGATGGCCCGGCCCCAGACCAGGTTGTAGCCGATGTGGGCGTCGATCGGCTCGGTGGCCGCAGTCACCGGCACGTCGGCCATGGCCTTGAGCCGCGACACGATCGGCAGCGCCATCGGCGCCGGGGACTGGTCGACGTCGCGCAGGCTGCCGTCGATGCGGGCGCGGATGCGCAGCTCGTGTTCCGCCGGCTCGATGTGCAGGTCGCTGGCGCCGGCTTCGACCGCGCGACACAGGATCTGGTGCACCAGCCGGATGATCACGGGGTCGCGAATGACTTCATGCAAGAGCGTCTCGCCGCGCGACAGCAGATCGCGATTGCGATTCACGAGGCTCACCGCCGGCTCGGCATACGACTCGAACGGCCGCGCCAGCAAGGCCTGGTAGGCGGCCTCGGCCTCCGCCTCGCTGCCCTCGACCTGATAGCGGAGCGCCTTGGTGTCGAGCAGCGTGCCGTAGTGCTGCGTGAGCGCGGTGATGACCGCGGCTTCGTGGGTGACGAGCGGGAACACCCGGCAGCCCGACACCGCTTCGAGTGCGCGCACCGTCCACCCGTCGGTGGGATTCAGCATGCACACGTGCAGCGCGTTGGCTTCCATCTGCGCCGGGAACACGAGCAGACGGCCGACCAGCGCTGCCGGCAGCAACTGGTTCACGCGCGCCACGAAGTCGGGATAGACCGTCATCAGCGACGGATCGACGGCTCGCGATCCGGTGACCTCTTCGAGCATGCCGCGCAGGATGTCGCCAGGAATGAGCTGGAGGGTGGCGATGGCGCCCGCCAGCGTGGAGCCGCGCGTGCGCTGGAACGTGCGCGCCCGCTCGATGGTCGCCGTCGCAAGCAGGCCGTGGCGAAGGCTGAGTTCCGCCAGCCGGTCGGCGAGCTCGGCGTCGGTCATGGACGATTCACCAGCTGCGCGAGCCGCGTCTTGGCGGCTTCGAGGCCGGGATGGTCGGCGGCCAGCCAGGCCACGGCGCGCTGATACCACGCGATCGCCTCGGGCACGCGGCCACGGCTGTCGTACTGGCGGGCGCGGGTCAGCGCGTCGCTGCCGGCCTCGTGCATCTTGGTGCGGGTGCGCTCGGTGGCCTCGGCCAGCGCGGGCAGCACCGCGATCGAGGGCTTGAGCCGCTCATACGCCTTGAGCGCTTCACCCCAGTCGGCCGACTCCTCGAGACGCGCCGCCGCCCTGAAGCCCTCGGTGGCCTGCTGACGCAGCGCCGTGTCGGCTTCGGCCAGACGCGCGGTCACTGCGCGGAAGGCCGGGGCCTCGCTGGCCACGCCGCCGAGCAGATCGCGTGCTTCTGCATACTGTCGCCCCGCCAGCCGCTGCAGACCGAGCGCGTAGCGACGACGGATGTCATCGCGGCGCTGCTGCACGGCGGCCGGCTCGTCGCCGGCGCGGGCGGCGATGGCCGCCGCGTCGGGATCGGCATCACGTCCAGGTCGCGTGGCGGCTCGTTCGGATGCGCTGGCTGCGGCAGGAGTTGCGGGCCGAGAGGGACGACGCGCGCCCGCTGCCGCCGCTGGAGCACTCGCCGGGCGCGTAGCCTGCGCTCGCGGCGTGGCGGCTGGCGGTGGCGGCGGCGCAGGTGGCGGGGGCGCTTGCGCCACAGTCGCGGGCGCTGGGTCCGGTGCGGGCTGAGGCGGTGGTGCGGACGGCGCTGGAGCAACGGGCGCGCCCGCCGCCGTCGGTGCGGCCCCGGTAGCGGCGTCGGGATCCGGCCGGAACAGCAGGGCCAGCACGATGCCGAACGCGCCGCCGACGAAGATCGATCCGTACATGATGATGCGCCGCA
>JBDTWC010000271.1:0-4831 GCA_040006875.1 Acidobacteriota bacterium
GATGATGACGATGCAGAAGATCGACGTCGCCACGATCGAGGCGGCCCGGCGAGGCTGACGCGCTTGCGCTGTCGATCGTCAGTGAGCTGTGGGACGCGACCGTAGGCGAGAGATGAAGGATTGGTTCATCTTCCGATCCCCACACCTGGCTCTTGCAGCGTCATCTGCCACTCGACGTTCGCGGCTTCGATCACGAAGTAGGCCCAGCGCGGCTCATCGGCGACGTTCACGGTGTCTGATGACACTCCGTGCGCGTCGACAATCGTCTGGAGCTGACGCCCCGACGCCTGGCTGTGCAGCGTGACCGTCAGGCGCCCGGCGCCGGGCGACGTCTCGCTCGTCGTCTGCCAGTGCAGACGCATCGGCACGGTCGACACCTCGAACGACTCGGTTTGCTGACTGAGTCGCCCCGCCCACGCGCCGACTTCGTGCCACGCAGTCTCTGTGACAGCCGGCCGTGGCGCCCGGTCGCTCGCCCGGTCGCCCCGGCACGCGCTGGCACACGCGGCCGCCACGACGACGACGACCGCCGCGGCGACCGCCCGAAAGCCGTTCTGCATACGGTCATGGTAGTTGACGACCACAGCGTCTCGCTCTGTGGAAGCGGTTCGAGCCCCATCTCCCCTGCCCTGGTGGACCGCCTGCAATCCGGACATCGTCTGGCCACTCGCAGTTGGCCTCCCGGCACCAGAGTGGGTCCGTACGAAATCATCGTCACCATCCGTTCGATCGAGGAACATAACGGCGTGTCCTGGTTGACCATGAAGCGGGTCGAGGGCCGGTCGAGTTCCTGCGCGGTTCGACGCGCTGATGAAGCCCAAGGGCTGAGTGGCATTGAATTGGGTCTATGGGCCGGAGTGCCGCACGTACACCAACGCCGCTCCACCCGGCACGACCGTGAGCGTCAGCGGAAAGTCGCGACCGTGCCGAGTGACGGTTCGGCCAGCGATGATGCCGACCGCTGATCCGAAGACGGCATCGCTCAGCCAATGGCGATTCGCGGGCAGCCGCGAGATCGCCACATACGACGAGAAGACGTAGGCCGGCACGGCGCCCTTCCAGCCCAGATGGCGCTCGAGGGCGGTAGCGAACGCGAAGGTGTCGGCCGCGTGCCCGGACGGGAACGAGTTGTTGCCGCTGCCGTCAGGGCGTTCCCGGTGTGTGGTGCGCTTCAGCGTCTGCGTGAGGGCTTCGCTAATCGCGAGGGATTGAATCAGGTCCATGCCCAGGTGCGAGACCTTCGGCTGATCCTTCATGCGCCCCACCGCGTAGGTGATGGTGGCCGCGCTCAGCAAGGTAGGAAGCTGGCCGAGCGTAGCGCCAGGCTTGAAGACGTCGTGTGCGAGGTCGCTGTTGACGAGGGTGGTGTTGACGTGGTCGTCGGCAGGATGAGCGGCCAGGGCCAGACCTCCGCCCACCCCCACCCAGAGCAGATTCTCCTTGGAGGGCAGATGCGCGATGTCGGCGGCCAGGTCCTTGACCAGGGCCTTGATGCCGGTGTGTCGAGGCGTCGGGGCTGGGCCTGCCGGCTTTTGAATCACTTGCTCATGGTTGGAGGTCGAGCCGTCCAGCAACGCAGAAGCGGCGTTGGGTACCGTCTGTGCTCGGAGGGGGCTCACGACACACATCGCCAACATGCACGCCAGATAGGGTCGAACTGGTAGACGATTCATCGCTGCCTCCTCGGTTCCGTACGAACAGAACGTCACGCCTGGCCGTGGCGAGCACGCCACGCCAGACGACGCTCGGTGAGTTCCGTTGGAGAAGGCGGCTAGACGCGAAGAGGAGTAGGCGGAGGGCTGCCAGTCTGAAGCGGCGTGAGGAGCACCGGAACGGCGCTGAGGACCGGCGCCTCGAGGGGCAGGCGGAAGCGGAGATCGATCGGCGACGAGGGGACCGACGTGACGACCACCGTCGCTGCCGTGGATAGCGCAAGACCGACGCACAGGGCCACCAGAACGACATTGGACTCAGTGTCGTTGCCGTCCTCGACCGTGCGATCCCAACTGTCGAACAGCTCGACCAGAGGCATCCCGATGCAGATGACGATGATGGCTGCGCAAACGGGCCGGCGCATGCTCACGAATCGAGTGTAGCACCGCCATGTTGGCGAGACTGCACGGTGCGGGCGCGGCGTGATGCACTCCCCCCAACCGAAAGTCGCCGCCCATGGGCTAGCCCGGATTCGCCGACGCGCCGTCAGGCCTCGTGCCAAACATCTGGTCGAGCAGCCGCTCGACGATCGTGGCCATCATGAACGCCGAACTCGTGAAGAAGCCGGGGCCCCACAGAAACATGTTGGCGACGTAGACACGACGGCTGCCGTTGGCCCGGAAGTTCGTCATGTTGACGTCGGCGCCCGGCAGGTCCAGGCCATCGCGTGAGTAGGAGCGAAGCAGCCCTGCCTCGCGCAGACTGGCCACGAGCGCGCTCTGGCCGTCACTTCGCACCCAGCGGTCCACCGCGCCGGTCGTGTTGATGAGGACCTGCGCGTCGTCCACGCCGTCGGCGTGCGGAACTCGGTAGTGCGTGGCGTCGTCGTCCAGCGTCACCGCGCCGGTACCGCGCCGCACCTCCAGCCGGCCAGCGCGGAGAAGCGCCAACAGGCGCTGCGCCGTGGGCACCGGGCAGGGCGCGGCGACGCTCTGTAGCGCCGTCTCCACCTTCGCCCGGTAGCGACGCTCTTCGACGGCGGGCAGCCAGTGTCGTGCGAAGCAGTCCCACAGGTCGACCTGGGCGTCACTCGCCAGGTCGACGAGGAAGTTGCGGCCCCCGCCCCACGTCGCGGCCGCGATGTCGGTCACAAGCAGCTCGCCGGCGCGGCGCGTGACCTCTTCGGCCGTCGTGCACTGGCTGTATGGGTCGATCACGGCCGGCCAGTCGACCTTGGCCTCGTGCGCGCGCGCCTCCGCCTCTACGAGCTCGAGCAGCGTTGTCATGGTCAGGCGCCCGGCGTGTGCCAGCTGTTCAATGCGCTCCGGCACGAAGTGCTGACGCCGCACGGCCATCGGCTCGAGGCTCTGCATCTTCTTCAGCCGTCCGCTGCGGGAGCCCAGCACCACACGGCGAGCGTTCGGCCCGGGAACGAAACGCAGCGCACCGCCGGCGTCGGGCTCGAAGCGGCAGCCGGTCTGGGGTGAGAACAAGCGGTTCAGAGCAGGGCTACGTCCGCGCGCACCCTGCCGTGCGCCCATCCGAGCTCCACGCCGCCACCGTCTTCGCGTAGCCGGGTCACTTCCGCGGCCACGCAGGTCACGCGTATCCCCTTGTTGGCGGCCATGGTCAGCGTGCTGCGCATCACGTCGATCAGGAATGCGCCATACACCGTGCGCGGCAGGTGACCCTTGGGCGCGAGCTGTGGGGCGTGCTCAGGATGGTGCTGCAGCCACTCGATGAACGCGCGCCGGTTGCGGGGCGCCAGGCACATCGAGTCGGTGGTGTTGTTGATCAGGTAGTCGGCGCACTCGTCGGGCTGGTAGGCGTAGCCCGGGCCGAAGCGTCCCGAGGCCTCGAAGATCGTGATCTCGCGCACCGGGTGGCGCTCGACCAGTTGAAAGAACGCCGAGGTGCCGGTGAAACCGCAGCCAACGATGGCGATGTGCGCGGGTGGGAGGGCGGAGGTGGGCACGGCGGACGGCCAATAGTACCTATTGGCGCTACTTCACGACGTAGGGTCGGCCCGAGGCGCAGCGGGCGAGCACTTGCACGGTGTTGACGGGAATGCTGCCCGACACGTCGATGAAGGCCGAGCCATTGAAGTCGTAGGCGAGCACCCGGCCTCCCGGATAGCCCGCGTTGTTGTCCGATCCGAAGACCTGCAGGACCAGAGGAAACGCGCCGAAGATGCAGGCGTTGCCGCCGTTGTTGCCCTGAACCGCGAAGCTCGTACCGACCTGGAACTGGCTCCCGAAGTCCAGGCTGTTGAGATAGAGGTCAACCGGGTCCTCAAGGCTGGCGACCCGGGCCGTCAACGCCGTCAGCGCTGCGGTCAAATTGGCGAGCGTCGACGAACAGACCCACTGGCTGAGGCCGCTGTCCCAGACCGCGATGTTGGTGTCTGCGCAGTCGGTGCGGAAGCCAACACCGGGCAGGCCGGTGGGTCCGGCCGCACCAGCCGCGCCGGCCACGCCAGCGGGACCCGCGATTCCGGTGAGGCCTGCGGGTCCAGCGGGGCCGATCGGGCCGGCCGGTCCCATCGCTCCGGTCGTCCCTGACGGCCCCATCGGACCGGCCGGGCCGGTCGCGCCGGTCAGTCCGGACACCAGATCGTTGTTACGCAGGACGACGCCGCTCGACAGCGCCAGCGTCGTGAACAGCGGCGACGACGACGTCGCCGCCTGGAAGTAGGCGCGGTCGAGGACCGACATCAGAAACGGAGGGGTGAGCGAAACGACGGCGTGGCCGGTGCCGTCGAGCGTGCCGCGCACGACGACGACATAGTCTGCGCCCACGGCCAGCGGCTGTCCGGCGTAGCTGCCGCCCGCGCCGACCGAACTGCCGACGACGGCGAAGTATTCGTTGGCGGGTCCGGTGACGGTCGCCGTCACGCTGCTGCCCGGCACTACGTTGGTCTGTGAGACAGCGAGAGTCGGAGCCTGCGCAAAGGCGGTGGCGGTGGCGCTGGCAGTGACAATGAAGATGGTCGCGGCGGCGCGGCGCGCAACGGACAGGACAGTGATGCTCATGCAGGTAAACTCCCAACGCGTCGCTCAACGGCGCGCGTCTCGGAGTACCACCTCGCAAGAAGCGCACCACTGCGCAGAAAGGAGCAGACACAGGCGGATTCGCGCTAGTCGAACGCAATATCCGCTCGCTGCACCGCCCCAGGGGT
>JBDTWC010000272.1:0-4826 GCA_040006875.1 Acidobacteriota bacterium
CGAGGCCCGGCCCGGACGCCGCCTGACCCTGTCGATCAGCGTCGGCGCCGCGGTGTATCCGCACGACGGCGAGACCTACGAAGCCCTGCTCGCCTCAGGCGATGCGCGTATGTATCGCGACAAGACGCAGCGCAAGCAGGCCGCGCGCGGCAGCGGCCGACACAACGACCGCGGCTCCACCGGCCTGCGTTTGCCGATGATGCCTGCCGACATCACCGAAGGCGACATCGAGCGCGCCCGCACCGGCGTGCTGTAAGATCGAGCTGAAGTGCCAACGGTGCTGCTGCGGGAAGCCGTGCGGGTGACGCCGCGCACCCGGCTGCTCCGCCTCGATCTCGACCAGGGAGCCTTCGTGTTCCGCGCCGGCCAGGCCGTGATGGCCGGCCGGCCCCACACTGAGGCGCGCTCGCCGTATTCGATCGCCTCACCGCCGGCACTGGCCGCGCGCGGCACCCTGGAACTGCTCGTCGCGGCCGACGGGGCCTTCGGCGATCCAGACCTGGATCCGGTCTCGATCGTCGGTCAGCGGCTCGCCATCGAAGGGCCGATCGGCACCTTCGGCGTACCCGCCGCCGCCGCCGACGCGCCCTTGCTGCTGGTCGCCGGGGGCACGGGCATCTCCCCGCTGCGTTCGGTCGCGTTCGATCGGCTCGAGCGCACGGCCGCGCCGCCCATGGCGCTCGTCTACAGTGCGCGACGCTTCGACGAGTTCGCGTTCGGCGCCGAGTTTGCCGAACTCGACCGCCGCGGCCGCCTGCGCGCGCACCTGACCGTCACTCGTGACGACCGGCCCGGCGACTGGACCGGCCGCTCCGGCCGGATCGACGATGCCCTGCTCGCGGCTGCCTTGCCCAGCAGCGACGCCTGGTGCCTGGTATGCGGGCCGGCGGGCTTCGTTGCCAGCGTCAGCGCCAGCCTCGAAGGCCTCGGCGTGCCAGCGGAGCGGATTGTGGTCGAACGCTAGGCGGGGCCCGCGGCGCGGACCCGCCCTCTACATACCGACCGCGTGATACCCCGCGTCGACCATCAGCACTTCGCCGGTGATGCCGCGGCCGGCGGGCCCGAGCAGAAACACCGCGGCGTCGCCGACTTCCGACGTCTCGACCGTGCGGCGCAGCGGCGCGCGCTCGCGCACGACGTTGAGAATCGCCGAGAAGCCGCCCACGCCGGCAGCGGCCAGGGTCTTGATCGGACCGGCCGACACGGCGTTGACGCGGATGTTCTGCGGGCCGAGATCGGCGGCCAGGTAGCGCACCGTGGCTTCGAGCGCCGCTTTGGCCACCCCCATCACGTTGTAGTTGGGGAACACGCGGTCGCTGCCCAGGAACGTGAGGGCCACGATCGCCCCGCCGCCGCGCGCCTCCATCAGGGGCCGGGCACCGCGGGCCAGGGCGATGAGCGAGTAGGTGCTCACGTCGAGGGCCACGCGGAAGCCGTCGCGGGTGGTGTTTGAAAAGGGGCTCGTCAGCTCGTCGCGAGGCGCGAAGGCGGCGCCATGCACTACGAAGTCGAGACCGGATCCGCTGGCCGTGATGGCCGCAAAGACGGCGTCGATCTGGGCGTCGTCCTGCACGTCACAGGGCAACAACACGGGCCCGGGATCGAGCGTGGCGGCAAGCTCCTGCACGTGCTCGGCGAACCGGTCCTGGTAGGTCAGCACCAGGCGGGCGCCTTCGCGCGCCGCGGCCTGGGCGATGGCCCAGGCGATCGACCGCTTGTTGGCCACGCCGACGATGAGACCGACCTTGCCTTCGAGTGCTCCTGCCATCACTGCTCCTGTCAACGCGCGCCGGACGACCCGGCGCCGCTCCGATATTCCATCACGTCTCGGTTACCGGCGCGGTTCCGACCGCATCCGGGTCACGAGCTCGCGCAGCTCACTCAGTTCACCCGCCATCGTGGCGCGCTCGCGCTCCAGGCGCTGGATCTCGGCGAGCAGCAGCGCCGGCAGCAGGTGGTATTTCACCGTCTGGATCTCGCCGTCGCTGTTGCGGCTGACCAGTTCGGGCATGACGGTGGCGACCTCTTCTGCAATCAGGCCGTACTGGATCTCCCGGCCGTCGCCGCCGAATTCCGGCTTGTAGACAAACGACACCGGCCGCAACGCCTGCATGCGGCCGCTGACGTCGCCAAGCGTCGTGACGTCTTGCTTGAAGCGGGCCGACGAGATCAGCGTGCCGAGCTGACCCGTGCCGCTATCGATCAGCACCTGGGCCGCATTGGACACCGCGACGCCGGTGATCCCGGCCACGAACGACCGCGTGTGCGTGCCCGGCGTGCCCACGCGGATCGTGCCCGCGTCGGTGAAGGATGCGTCGCCCAGGTGTCCGATCGCAATGTTGTTGCTCAGGGCGAAGTACGTCCCTGCGCTGTCGCCGATGGCGATGTTGGAATTGCCGGTGGCGCTCGGCAGCGCACCCAGGCCGATGGCCACGTTGTTGCTGCCGTTGCCGCCGATCATGGCGTTGAAGCCCATCGCCACGTTGTAGTTGCCGGCCGTGCCGTTGCGCAGCGCCTGTTTCCCGATGGCGACGTTGTTCTGGCCGGTCTGGTTGTTCACCATCGCATCGGCGCCGACCGCGACGTTGTCGCCACCGAGCGTGGTCTGCTGCAGGGCCCCGGCCCCGATGGCCACATTGGAGCTCGAGCTATTGGCGCTGAGCAGCGCGTTATAGCCGACGGCGGTGTTCTGGTTCCCGACCGCCGAATTGCCCAGGGCGTTGCTGCCCACCGCCACGTTAAAGACGCCGTTGACGCTGGCATCGAGTGCGGCGTAGCCCACCGCCACGTTGTCAACGCCGCCGGTCGTGCCGGCCAACGTCGAGATCCCCAGCGCGGTGTTGCGCACGCCACTGGTGACGCCCGGGAGCGCGGACGCGCCGACCGCGAAGTTGCTCGTGCCCGCAGCCTGATGCGTGTGGTCGGTGCGGGCCGCCGTCGCCGCAGCGCCCGAGCCTGCCACCGCCAGCGTGGCGTTCAGCGTGACCATGCCCGAGGTGCCGCCGCCGGTCAGTCCGGTGCCAGCCGTGACGCCGGTGATGGTGCCCCCGCCCGCGCCACTGCCGCATACTACGCTGCCATCCGCGCCGATCGCCTGCACGGACTGCCCCGCGGGGCACGTGCCGGTCACCCGGCGCTGGATCTCGGTGGTCACGACATCGACCGCCGCCACCGATCCGTCGAGGATCTTCGACGAATCCACGGCACCCGCCGCGATCGTCGTGCTGGTCACCGATCCTGCAGCTGGCCGTGCGACAGGAAACGGCCGGGGCACGCCGCCGCTGCCGTTGCCCGCAGCCAGGAACGCGAACGTGCCGGTGGCGCCACTGCCATCACGCCAGGGGCCGCCGAGGGGCGTGAAGTTGAAGGTGACGTCGAGGTGCTGCGGGCCCGTTGCGCCGATGATCGTAAGCCCGAATTCGAGGCTGCCGTCGGCGTTCGGCACGCCCAGGCCGGTGACCGCCGCGCGCGTCGCCGCCGCGCACTGGTCGTCGAAGCCCTCGAAGCGAAACTGGCTGCCCAGCTGGGTGACCGTGAGGGTGACCACGTTGCAATAGGGTTCCAACTGCCATCGGTAGGTCCCCAAGGTCTGGGCGGTGGCAGGCCACGCCTGTGCGAGCAGGCACGCCAGGAACACGACTCGAGCAGCAGCAGTTCGCATTGATTCTCCCTTGGGGATGTTTGCGAACCCAATACTACGCGGTTGAGCTAGCGTCCGTCGCGCGCGAGCCACGCGCGCGTCTCAACCAGCGCCGCCGCCACCGCATCGGGATGAGTCGATTGCGGCGTGCGGCGTGCTCGTACCGAGGCCAGCGCGCTCACTGCCTGCTTGACGTCGTCGCCGAACAGCTCCGAGTAGGCGCGCCATTCGGCCGGCGACAGGTCGTCGAAGTCGCGGCCGGCGAGCAGCAGCTCCCGCACCATCTTGCCGATCACCTCATGCGCGTTACGGAACGGCAGCCCCTTGCGCACCAAATAGTCGGCCGCGTCGGTGGCCAGCAGCAGCCCCGAGGCGGCCTTGCCCGTCCGCTCGGGATTGAGCGTGAGCTTCGCCACGACCGAGGTGGCGGCGTCGAGCGACACGGTGAGCGTGCGCTCCGAGTCGAACACGCCTTCCTTGTCTTCCTGCAGATCCTTGTTGTAGCCGGTCGGCAGGCCCTTCATGGCCACGAGCAGCGCCACGTGGTTGCCGATGGCGCGGCCGGCCTTGCCGCGCACGAGCTCCATCGGGTCGGGATTTTTCTTCTGCGGCATCATGCTGCTGCCGGTGGCCGACGAGTCGGCCAGATCGAAGAAGCCGAACTCTTCGGCGGTGAAGTAGATCACGTCTTCGGCCAGGCGGCTCAGATGCACCATCGCGAGCGAGCTGGCGTGCAGGAAGCTCACCGCGAAGTCGCGGTCCGACGAGGTGTCCATGCTGTTGGGCACGACCCGCGAGAAGCCGAGCGCCGTGGCCAGCGCCGCGGTGTCGATGGCGTAGCCGGTGCCGGCCACCGCGCCGGATCCGAGCGGCAGCGCATCGGCTTCTTCCATCGCCACTTCGAGCCGACGGTGATCGCGGCGCAGCGCGGCGGCATGGCTGAGCAGGTAGTGGCTCACGAGCACCGGCATGGCGCGGCGCATGTGGGTGTAGGCGGGCATCAGCGCCTCGCCGGCCGACGCGGCCTGCGTGGCCAGGGCGTCGACGAGCGCGCGCACGCGGGCCTGCAGCAGCGGAATGCGGCGCTTCAGATAGAGGCGGAAATCGACCGACACCTGCTCGTTGCGCGAGCGGCCGGTGTGCAGGCGCCGCCCGTCGTCGCCGATGAGCGCCACCAGTTGCCGTT
>JBDTWC010000273.1:0-4788 GCA_040006875.1 Acidobacteriota bacterium
GACGGCACCTCTGTATCGACTGTATCCCCGGCCCGGCGCGGCATCGTGGCGCGGCCACAAAGATTACTGAACTGACAGGGATGAGCTGCAGCCAAGGGCGCGTCAGGGTGCGCATGGCTTCCGTGGTAGCCTCCGGCCAGCGCCAGCCCCCGCGTGCTTGCCGACATGACCGCCGACCTACCACTGACAGAGTCTCTCCGGGCGAGAAGGCACCGAGCAGCGGCCGTCGCGATGACGGCGCGAATGCTCGCGGTGGCCGCAGGCGTGCTGCTCAGCGGCTGCAGTCACGACCCCCTACCCAGCCGCCAACTGCACGAACAAGCGGTGGTGCTGCGGCGCGAGGTCGAGGGCTTGCGCGTCGTGGTGCAACGTCTCGAACGCGGCGAGCCGATGCTCCCGCTCGACGACGTGTCGGTGGCCATCGACGACACGCTGGTCCGCGATCTGATCGGCGCACAACTGCCCCTCGACATCGACGTGAGCCGCTACCACCTGACGCTGACGGAGGTGGCGGTGCAGTTCCGGGGCAGCCCGGTCGTGCGCCTCAGCGGTCGGCTCCAAGTGCGCGAGCAGCCGAGCCTGTCAGCCGTCGTCACGTTGGTGGGGGCGCTCGACCGTATCGCCGTCGACGACGGGTCGTCGATGCTGAGCGCGCACGTCAGCGCCGATCATCTCGAGATCCACGAGGCCGTGGGACTGGCGCAGTATCTGAGCGACGAGCTGCTCGACGACATCGGACGGCTGATTCGCCTCGAGATCGCCGATCAGTTGCCGACGTTCCAGATCCCGATCACGGTGCGTCAGCACATCGACTTCGCAGCCGTGACCGATGGGCCCGTGCGCATCGCCGGGTCGCGCCTGCCGCTGGAAGTGGCTGTGTCGCAGGTCACGGCGGCGCGCGGCCGCCTGTGGATTTCGGTCCGGATCACTCCCGGAGCGTTTGTGAAACTCACCGACGCTCCAGCGGCCGGCGATGCCAGCGCGTCGGCGGCCGGCATCTCCTTCGCGCTCGACGGGCCCACGCCGCCAGCACCACGCCCTGCCAGGCAGGAACGGCGCCGATGAGCCGGCGTCGCGTCGTCATCGTGAGCGTGGTGCTGCTGGCAGTGGCCGCGTTGGGCGTGGTCACCGCCCTCCGCATCGGCTCGCTGCGGGCGGGTCGGGCGACGGCGGCAGCGCTCCGCGCCGAGATTGCCGATCTCGAACGTGAGCGCGAGACGCTCCGGCAGCGCCTCGAAGAGCTGACCGTCAGCGACCCGCGCCTCCAGGGCATGCCCGACACGCCCGTGCGCCTGATGGTGCCGACGTCGCTGGCCGGCGATCTGATCCAGCGCGTGACCACTGGCGCCGTCGATCAGGTGACGCTCGAACTGAAGAATCTGCACGTGCGCAAGCGCGGCCGCGTGCGCAAGCTCGTGACGCTCGGCGACTACGATCTGCGCGTCACGGTGAACCGCATCATTGCTACCTTGAAGGCGACCACGCCCACAGTGACTTTCGGCGGCAATCGTGTGGCGCTGGAGTTGCCGTTGACCCTCGCCGCCGGCACGGGCGAGGCGACCATCGCGTTCAAATGGGACGGGCGCAACATCGGCGGCGCCGTATGCGGCGACATGGACGTGACCCAGAAAGTGACGGGCACGGTGCTGCCGCGCACCTATCCCGTGAAGGCGGGACTGGTGCTCACCTCCACCGCGACCGAGATCCTGGCCGAGCCGCGCTTCCCGGTGATTCGCATTCAGCTTGGCGTCGTGCCGTCGGCCGCCTCGTGGCAGGCGGCGCAGAAAATTCTCGACGACAAGACCGGCGTCTGCGGCTTTGTGCTCGACCGGGTGGATGTGATGGGCCTGGTCAAGCGCCTCGTCGACCGGGGCTTCCGCGTGCGCCTGCCGACTGAACGGGTGAAGGCCGTGGCGCTGCCGGTGGGCGTGCAGCCGACGATGATGGTGCGCGGCACGCCGGTGGCGCTCGGCATTCGCGTCGGCGGACTCGCGATCACCGAACACGCCATCTGGCTCGGGGCGCACGTGTCGGTCGAGCACCCGGATCAGCCAGCTGGCGCTCGCTAGTCAGCGTTAGAAGGCGGAACCGCGAGCCTGCGTGTACTTCTTCAATGCTGCCCGCGCTGGTGTCCCAGGCAGCCAGCCATCGTCACCGGCGTCCGGAAGAGCGAGCGAACCGAACCCCTTTGTCTTCAGCGCGTCCGCCACCAAGCCAGCGCGGCCACCAATGCTGCGACCCAGATCGCCGCGATCGCTGCGGCGCCGCTGGCGCTGATTGGCCGCTGCGCACGCAGGTCGGCCTTTGCACGCAAGTCCGCCATCACCACTGGCTGAATCATCTGCACTGTCAGGAAAACCCCCACCGGCACGATCAACAGATCGTCCAAGTAGCCGAGTACCGGAATGAAATCAGGAATCAGATCGATGGGACTGAGCGCGTAGGCCGCGACGGCCCCGGCCATCGCTTTGGCATACCACGACACCCGTGGATCACGAGCGGCAAGCCATAGCGCGACAACATCGCGCTTGGTGATTCTGGCCCAGCGCTTCAACCCTTCCAGCACGCGCTTTTCCGGTCCTGCTTCGCCGCGTGTCGCCGCCTAAGACGATCGGCCGCTCAGCCCTGCGCGCGGACCACGTCGCCAGCCGGCGTCTCACCGCGGGGCAGCGGCTCGAGCAGGGTGGCCAGTTGTGCGGCCACGATCCCGGCGACGGCCACCACCTCGGTCGACGGCGTGGCCGCCGACGTCAGCTCCAGCGCCAGCACACCCACGGCGCCGTTTGACCCGATGATCGGCGTGGCCACGGCGGCCGGCTGGCCGGTGCGTCCTGCCGCCGTCGACGGCGTGGCTGCGGCAAACGCCCGCGCGGTCGGGTTGTCGTCGCTCACCGGCACTGCCGGGAAGCGCGCCACGACGCGCGCGTCGTAGCCCCACGAAGCGGCCACTTGCAGAGTGCGCCGATCGGCGTCGACCAGCCACACCACGATGCCCTTGGCGCCGATGGCCGGGGCCACGCGCTCGAGCGCCGCGGCCAGCGCCGCCACGTCGGACAATTGCGCCAGGTCCTGGCACACCGCAGCCACCGGCATGAGGTTCACGGTAAGCGGCGCGCTTACGCGCCCGCCGCTCACAACCGCCTGCGTCGCCGTCGCCGCGTGCAACGAAAGGTCGTTCGCGCGTTCATCGGTCGTGACCGGCTCGGCCGCGCCGGGAAGCGTCGCGCGCCGCGGCGTGGGCGTGAGCACGAGGGCCGCCAGCGTCAGCGTGCCAAGGGCTCCGGCCAGCGCCAGCGCCTGCTGACGTCGCGTCGCGGCCATGTCGGTGTCGGCCGTGGCCGTCATGTGCGCCACGGCTTCGGCCACCGAGGTGTCGATGGCGTCGAGGTGCGGCAGGGCCTCGCCGAAGGCCACGTCGCTCGCCTGCAGCGAACGGCCGCCCACCGCGTATTCGTGCAGCCGTCCTTCGGCCTCGACCAGCCGATCGAGACGTTCTCCGCTCTGGGCGAGACCGGCGCCGCCGGGGCGCGCCGCGAGGCTCGTCAGATGCATGCGCGCGCTGTCGATGGCCGCGCCTGCCTGACGGCTCCAGCTCACCGCCGGCTGCCCGGGCGACGACATCGCAGCCAGCGCCCGTCGCGCTTCCGAGAGCGCGGTCTGCAGGGCGCGTGCGTCGGCCGTGGCGGCAGCCAGGCCGCGCTGGTCGTCGAGGCCGCGCTGTTCGAGCACAGTGGCGTGGTAGACGAGCCCGGCCGCGATCGCGACGGCCAGCGCCAGCACCACCCATCGAGCCGCAGGATGTCGCATGCGTCTGTTCTGTCAGGCCACGTTCAGTGGCTATTCCGAGGCGCGGCCGAGTTCTTCGGTGACCAGCCGCAGCGGAATCACCGAGGGCTTGGCGGCGTGTTCCATCTGCACGTTGTGCCCCTTCACGGGCGGCAGATCCTGGTACATCACGTCCCACTTCCAGCGTTCGGACGGATTCGAGGCTTGCAGCCACGTCTCGGCCGGCACCGGACGGTTGAAGGTCTTGACGCCCAAGTCTTCATACGCGGCCTGGCCGGCGAGTGACGCGGCCAGATCGACCCGCACCGCGGCGGCGCTCGCGTAGCTGAAGGGCAGCCCGAGGGCCGCCGCCACGCTCGTGAGCACCTGCCAGTCTTCGACCGCTTCGCCGGGCGTGACGATGGCCTTCGACGCCGCCTGCACCGTGCCCTGGTCGTTGGTGAAGCAGCCGTCCTTCTCGACCCACGCGGCGCCGGGCAGCACGACGTCGGCGGCCGCGGCCATCGGCCCGACCAGCACGCCCTGGTAGACGAGCGCCTTGAGCTTGCCGGAGGTGCGCGCGTCGATGACCCACGAGGTGTCGCCCATCGACCCGGCCGGACCGGGGTCGAGCACGTAGAGCACGTCGATCGTGCCGGCATCGACCGCGCTGCGCAGGGCCGACAGATCGGGCATGCCGTCGAGACCCGCGCCCACGCTGAGGCCGAGATCGCGCGCCCCGAGCACGTTCGGCGCATCGGTGGCGGGCACGACGAACTTCGTGTTCGCCGGCTGCGACTTTGCCGATCGCCGCCACGTGATCGCCACGTGACCTGCGCCCGAGTCGCCCTTCAGTTCCTGCGCCACGCGCTTGACGAGGAAGAGCTCCTCGAGGCTGGCGTGCGCCGACACCAGGAAGCGCACCGACGCCGGATCGCGGCGCCCGGCGGCATTCAGCAGATCACGCACCTTGGTGAGCGCGTCCTTCCAAGTGACGTCCCGCTGCGCGCCGTTCTTGGCCGC
>JBDTWC010000274.1:0-4768 GCA_040006875.1 Acidobacteriota bacterium
AAGCCGGTCACGCGCGCCCGCCTCGATGCCGCGCTGGCCAGGGTCACGCCCGCCGTGCCGGCGACCGGCAACGCCACCGACGCCGACGGTGCTGACGACGGCGCCCTCGCGTCGGCACTTCCTGGATCGCCGACCCGTTTCCTGGCCCGACGCGGCGCGCGCTACAAGGTGGTGCCGGTGGCCGAGGTCGTGGCCTTCAGCTTCGATGATGGCCAGACGCGTCTGCACACCGCCACCGAGCAACTCTCGATGCAGCCCACGCTGGCGCAGCTGCTCCGCCGCCTCGATCCGGCGCGGTTCTTCCAGGTGTCGCGCGCCGCGGTCGTGCATCTCGACGCCGTGCGCGAGGCCAAGCCGCACACTGATGGCGCCGGCCAGATCGTGCTCTCGAACGGCACCGTGGTCGAAGTGTCACGGCGCCGCTGGCGGCCCTTGCTCGACGAACTCGAACGCTGAGGTCCGTGGCGCGCTGGCCTCTCGATGCGACCGCCGAGTCATCACAGCGCCCGTGCTAGCATCGCGCCATGCGCGTGCCTGCTTCGCTTCTGTTCTGGGTGGTGATCCTGTTTTCGGCGGTCCCACTCGCGGCCCAGACACGGTTGCGGATCATGCCGCCCTCGGGCGCCACCTTGGCCGTGGGACAGCGCTTCGACCTGCGCGTCGAGGCGACCGGCGACGACGCAGCGCCGCGCGGTCTCACCGTGACGTTCGACGGCATCGACCTCTCGGCGCGTAACGTGCTGGCGCCAGGCCCCAGCGGCGAGAAAGGCCAGGGTGGCAGCGGCACGCCGGCGGGCAGCCCGGTGCGGCCGGCGGTGGCCGCGCCGACGACGTCCACGAACTTCCTGATCCGCGATTCGAGCTTGACCCGCGCCGGTAGCCACACGGTCGTCGCACGCACCGCCGACGGCACGTCCATGACCGCCACCTACACCGTGAACGCCTGGCAGCTGGCGCGTCCCGGCGCGCACCCAGCCCGCAACGTGATCGTCATGCTCGGCGACGGCATGGGCATCGCCCATCGCACCGCGGCGCGCATCGTGTCGCGCGGCCAGACCTCCGGCAAGACCAACGGCCCGCTCGCCATGGACACGCTCGGCGTCACTGGACTGGTCATGACCTCATCGCTGAACGCCACCGTGACCGACTCGGCGCCGGGCATGTCGTCGTACGTCACCGGCCACAAGGCCAACAACAACCACGTCGGCGTCTATCCCGACAACACCCCCGACCAATTCGACAACCCGCGCGTCGAGTACCTCGGAGAGCTGCTCAAGCGTACGCGCGGTCAGGGCTTCAACGTGGGCCTCGTGACGACTGCCGCGGTCATCGACGCCACTCCGGCCGGCAACGCGGTGCACACGTCGTTTCGCGACGCCTACTACGACATCGCCGCGCGCCTGGTCGACGAGCGGGCCGTCAACGGCGTGTCGGTACTGCTCGGCGGCGGCTCAACCTATTTCCTGCCAGCGTCGGCCGGCGGCACGCGCAAGGACAACCGCGATCTCGTGCGCGAGCTCGGCGGTGCCGGTTTCGACGTGGTGCGCACGGCTACCGACGTGAAGAGCAGGCTCGCCGGCACGGCGCCGGCGAAGGTGCTCGGCCTCTTCCATCCGCGCCATATGTCGGTCGCCTTCGACAAGGTGGGGGCCGGCCGCTACAGCGACGAATTGGCACTCGAGCGCAACCGCGACATGCGGGATCAGCCGATGCTGACCGACATGACGTCGCTCGCGCTGGCGTCGCTCTCCACGCACTCGCCCAAGGGCTTCTACCTGATGGTGGAAGGCGCATCGATCGACAAGCAGTCGCACGAATCCGAGGCCGACCGCACCATCTGGGACACGATCGAGTTCGACAACGCCGTGAAGGTGGCGCTCGACTTCGCCCGCAAGACCAACAGCGATGCCGATCCCACCAACGACACGCTCGTGGTCGTGACCGCCGACCACGAGAGCGGCGGGTTGGGCATCATCGGTGTCGGCAACGAACGGTATGCGCCCACGGTGATCGGCAAAGCGGTCCGCGACTACGCCGCCACCTTCCGCTTCGAGCCCACTCAGACGCTGACCTTCTTCACCAACTACACGGTCGACGCCCACGGCTTTCCGACCAACCCCGATCCGACCAAGAAGCTGCTGCTCGGCTTTGCCGCCGGGCCGGATCGCAACGAGAACTGGCTGTCGAACCGGCTCGCGCAGGTCGGTACCGTGGTCGATCCCCTGACGCACACCGCGGTCGCCAATCCGAAGCGTGACGGCGCCGCCGCCGATTCCGACAACCGCGGCATCGACGGCCAGGCCTATCCCGGATTTCCGGTGGGCGGCCTGATCGAGAATGGCGCCACAGGATGTCCCGATCCCGCCGGCTGCCCTGACGACACGCGCGCCATTCCGATCGCCATCGCCGGCCATACCGCCAGCGACGTGCCGCTGTCAGCCGATGGGCCGGGGGCCTGGCAGTTCACCGGCGTGTTCGAGAACACCGACGTCTTCGTGAAGCTGCTGCGCTCCGCCGCCGGCAGCTATCCACGCCTCCCGCGCTGACCCCGGCACCGGGGGTGCTGCTCCTGACCGCTATAATTCCCGATGATGGCACCCATCGACCTGCTTCCGTTGACCCGTCGCGAACTCATGGCGCTGGCCGCCCAGCTGGGCACTGGCGCTGCCGCGGCGGCCCTCTGGCCGGCTGGTGTGTCGGCCCAGGTGCTCGCCGGCAAGGATTCCCGGCTGATCGCGCGGTCGGTGCGTCCACCCGATTACGAAACGCCCGTGGCGCTGCTCGACAGCTTCATCACCCCGAACGACCGGTTCTATGTGCGCTCGCACATGCCGGTGCCGACGCAGATCGATCCGGCCACCTGGCAACTGGCCCTCGACGGCGAGGTCGGCACACCGGGTTCGCTGTCGCTCGCCGATCTGAAGCAGTTGCCGGCGGCGTCAGTGACCGTGACGCTCGAATGCGCCGGCAACGGCCGTCAGTTCTTCGACCCGCCAGTGGCCGGCGTCCAGTGGCGCAAGGGCGCGGTGGGCACGGCCAAGTGGACCGGCGCGCGCATGGGCGAGATCATGAAGCGGGCCGGCATGAAGCCCGGCACCACGCATCTGTGGTTGACCAGCGGCGATCGTCCCTTCGGCACGCAGCCGCCGTTTGTGCGTCAGGTGCCGATCGGCAAGGCGCTCGATCCCGACACCATCCTCGCCTACGCCATGAACGACCAGCCGATTCCCGCCGTGCACGGCGCGCCGATGCGGGCCATCGTACCCGGCTGGGAAGGTGCCTATTCGGTGAAGTGGGTGAAGACCATCACCGCGGCCACCAGGGAACACGACGGCTTCTGGGTGCAGAGCGGGTATCGCTATCCCACCAAGCGCGTGGCCCCGGGCGCGGCGGTCGACCCGAAGGATTTGGCGCCGCTGCTCGGGCTCGCCGTGAAGTCGCTGATCACGACCCCGCTCGACGGCGCGGTCGTGCCGCCTGGACGCGTGACCGTGGGGGGCTTTGCCTGGGCCGGGGTGCACGACATCACGAAGGTCGACGTGTCGGTCGACTCGGGCGCCACGTGGCAGCCGGCGAAGCTGACCGGGCCAGCGCTCAAGTACGCCTGGCGGCGCTTCGAGTTCGTCTACGACGCCGCCCGGCAGGACACGCACACGATCCTGTCGCGGGCCACCGACAGTGCGGGCAACGTGCAGCCATTCGTGCCGCAGTGGAACCCCTCCGGCTATCTCTGGAATGCGCCCGATCTGGTGCGCATCGAGGTGAAGGCGTGAAGCGGCGACTGGCGCGGCTCACCCGCGTGGCCGTGTTCCTGACGGCCAGCGGCGTGCTCGGCGCGCAAGCGCCGCTGGCCACCCTGCCCGATGGCCCCGGCGTCGAGGTGGCACAGGCCAAGTGCATCGCCTGCCATGAAGCGGATTTGATCGTGAGTCAGCGGCTCTCGCCGACCGGGTGGGATCGCGAAGTGGCCAAGATGGAACGCTGGGGCGCGCAGCTCACGCCCGACGAGCGCACCAGCCTGGTGGGCTATCTGACCCGTCAATTCGGCGTGCGTCCGACCGCTTCGCACGATCCGCAGGCGGTGGCCAGCGGCGAAGCCGTCTACAAGGAAGCGTGCCGCGTGTGCCACGAAGACGACCTCGTCCAACAGCAGCGGCTCACGGCCGCCGGTTGGGGCCGCGAGGTCGACAAGATGGTGCGCTGGGGCGCGCGCGTGTCCGCAGACGAGAAGGGCCCGCTCGTGGCGTATCTCGCGTCGCGCTGGGGGTTCCCGTGACGAGCCTTCGAGCGGCGAATAGGGGCTGAACCCCCTTGGTCGCACGGAGCGTCGTTCCCGACGTGGACTTTGTGACGTCTTCTGCCGCCGCCGTCGCGCCAGGCGCCTTCCTCGTGTGGGCAGCGCTGGTCATCGCGTTCACGCTGCTGTGGGCGGTGTCTCTGCCGCTGAAGAACGCCAGCATCGTCGACCTGTGGTGGGGGCCGGCCTTCGTGCTCGCCACCGCAGTCTACGCCAGCGCGCATGAGGCCCTTGGCGCGCGCGGGCTGGCCGTGGCGCTCGTGGTCACCGCCTGGGCCGTGCGGCTCGCCTGGCACATCGGCCGGCGCAACGTCGGGCACGGCGAGGATCCGCGCTATGCCACATGGCGCCAGCAGCACGGCGCCACCTGGTGGTGGCGCAGTTGGCTGCAGGTGTTCCTGCTACAGGCCACGATCGCGTGGCTGGTGTCGTGGCCGAGCTAATGTGTACGGTCTTACTGTCGCCTGATGG
>JBDTWC010000275.1:0-4760 GCA_040006875.1 Acidobacteriota bacterium
AAACCTCGTGGCGATGGGCGTTAGCCTCGCTCTCCAGGGGCTGGCGGCTCAGTGAGCGCTTTTCGGAGGATCGCGTTGACCGACACCGGCCGTGCGGTGCCGACGACCAGCCTGCCGTCGACGCAGACGATCCGTAACGCTTGCGTTACTGATCGCTCCCGGACTAGGCTGGGCGCGTGTTGGTTCCTCGCCTCGACGGCGATCCATTCAGCGCGCTCGGCGACCCGCATCGTCGCGCGATCGTCCAGTTGCTGCATGCGGGGCCTCGATCCGTGCAGGCGCTCGCCGACGCCCTTCCCATCAGCCGGCCGGCGGTGTCGCGCCACCTGCGCCTGCTCACGCGCGCCGGGCTGGTGTCGGCGGAAGCTCGGGGCACGCTTCGGCTCTATCGCCTCGAAGGTCATGGCGTGCAAGCCGTTCGCGAATATCTGGAGGGGGTCTGGGGTGATGCGGTCAGCCGCTTCACACTCGTGGCGGAGAACACGCGACCCCGGCGCCGACAGCGCTCCAGCCCGTGATCGAGCCACTGCGTCGGTCGTTCGTGGTGCGGTGCGGCGTGACCCACGCCTTCGACGTGTTTGCCGCCAAGACGTCGCTCTGGTGGCCGCACACGCATTCGGTCTCGCAGGCTCCGGGCATCACCGTGATGATCGAGCCGATGGTCGGTGGCCGGATCCTCGAGCGCACGCCCGCCGGCGAAGAATTCGAGTGGGGGACGGTCGTCGCGTGGGATCCTCCCACGCGTCTCAGCTACTCGTGGCATCTTCGGGCCGATCGCGCCGACGCCACCGATGTAGCGATTACGTTTACCGCCATCGATCTCGAGACCACGCGTGTCGATATCCTGCACAGCGGCTGGGAACGGCTGGGGGATCGCGGCCAGGCGCGCCGAGACGGCAACCAGAAAGGGTGGAGCGGCCTGTTGCCGCACTACGTCGCCGCCTGCAGCTCACATACCGACGCGGCCCGGAGGGCACGATGAAATCATTCCATGCGTCGACTCGAATTCAGTCCACGCCAGACACCATCTGGAAGACCTTGATGGACGTGAACCAGTGGCCCGAACTGGACCCGTCGATCCTCCGGGTGGACGGGACGCCGACGCTTGGTGGCACGGTGACTGTGCACGCCAAGGTCGGCCGCGCCTTTCCCCTCACGGTCGTTGAGTTGGTGTCGAGCGAGCGGATGGTGCTCTCAGGAGGCATGCCGCTCGGGCTCTTCACCGGCACCCGTACTTACGCGCTGTCGCCACGGGCTGATGGACTGATTGAATTCACCATGCGCGAGGTGTACACGGGGCTGCTGGCCCCGCTCATCACGAAGTCGATTCCCGACCTGCAACCGTCCTTCGACGAGTTTGCCGGGAATCTCAAGACGCACGCGGAACGGGCCTGAGAGTGCTCGCACGCGTGAGCTGGCATGGCACATCACCGCCGGAGGACACTGTGGCCACTACGAAGGGTACGGCAGGCAATCCCTGGGTCTTGAAGACACCGCCCCTCACGTCCGAGTTCACCATGCACCGCGAGGCGATTGACGGCAGGGACATGCTCGTCTGCACCGTGGGCAAGACGGTCCTGCACTATGAGTATCGCTGCCTGCAGGATCTGCACGCCATGCTCAAGGCCCACGGCGAGTGGATGGAACTGGGCTCCGCCGATGAGCAGAAGTCCGCCAAGGACGGCACGGTGGAGGCGTGGGGGCGCTCGCCGGAGAACCCGGTGAAGGGCTGGTATGGCCGGAAGAAGGGCCTGCGCGGCCGATTTGGCATGTACATCCCGCCGCTGATGGAGGCATTGGGGCTGGCGGAAGTGGAGCACAACCCGCGCGGCAATCGGATGCGTGGGCGATGAGGCCGACGCCGGTCCCGCCGACTCACGAGCTGTAAGAATTCGGGCCCGTGTGACACTCACACCTCCAACTGGACGCAATCCTCATGAGGTGGACGTGGGCTCAAAAATACTGGCAGCGAAGTGCGCGCGCCATCGTGTGAGACTGGGAGACTGCAGCGCGATGAACGGGTCGAATCGGGCCGTGCGTCGCGTGCTCGCTATGCTTGTGGTTCTGGCTACGGCGCTCGTGCCGACAACGGCGTGGGCGCAGTCGAGCGCGGCCATCAGCGGCACCGTTCGCGATCGCTCTGGTGCGTCGGTGCGGGGGGCTCAAGTGGTGCTGGCGGGCGCCGAGGTCGGTGTCCGTCGAGAGGCGACGAGCGCCGCCGACGGCGGATTCGAGTTCGCCGGCCTGCTGCCGGCCGTGCGCTTCGAACTGGAGGCGTCTGCCGACGGGTTCTCATCGACCCGTCAGGTTGTGGCGCCGCTCGGGGCCGGTGAGCGGCGTCTGTTCGACCTGAATCTGGATGTGGCCGGTCTCGACGTCGCGATTTCGGTCAGCGCCGAGACGGCGGGGCCCACGCGCACGACCTCCCCATCGCTCGGTGGCCACATCGACCGGACACAGCTCGACCGGCTGCCGACCAACGGACGAGACCTGATTGCGACCGCATACCTGGTTCCTGGCGCGGCTCCCGCCCGCGGTTTCTACAACCTGGCCCCGCGGCTCACGATCAATGGCGCATCCTCCCTGACGGCCAACTACACCATCGACGGGTTCGACAATACCGATCTGTTTCTGGGAGGGCCGAAGGTGCCCGTCACGGTCGGCTCGACGGCCGACCTGCAGGTACTGGTCAACGCCTACGCTCCGGAATACGGGCGCACCGGCAACGGCGTGCTCGCGGTCACGACCCGCAGCGGTGGGAACCGCACGGCTGGCGACGCGTTTTACGTCGTTCGCCCCGGCGCGGTGGTGGACGCGCCAAACTACTTCGCCCCACGGGATACCAGCGGCGAGGTCATCGACGACAGCTTCCTCCGCCATCAGGCCGGCGGCTCTGTTGGTGGAGCGATCGTCCCGGATCGACTCTTCTATTTTGGCGATGGCGAATTGACGCGGGAACGCCAGGACGCCATCCTCACCTCACCGCTCGCCGCGGGGCTCGCGCCCACGGCGTTCAGCAGCCAGACTGGCATGGGCAAGATCGATCTCCGCTGGAACGATGCGAACCTGTCGACGGTCCGGTACCACCTGTCCGACTACACCCACGACGGCGACGTGGGCCTGGTCGGTGGCCTCACGCTGCCGTCGGCCGGTTTGAAGGTGAACTATCGCAACCAGTTCGGTGCATTCACGCACCGGACAACCATTGGCGCCGGGGTCAACGAGATCGGGTTTCAACTGGGACAATTGCGGGCCGACTGGCAGCCCCTCGATGCCGGTCCCCGCGCGGTGGTGACCGATGGGGGCGCCACGCTGGCCACGATTGGCGCCGCCAGCGATAACTTCTTCTGGACCGAGTCCGACCTGCAGCTTCGCGACGTCTACGCGAGACAGGCCGGCCGCCACTCGCTCCGGGCAGGCGTCGACCTGCTGCATGGTGCCTTCGACATCCGCTCCGGCCCCGGCGCACGCGGCGTCTATGTCGTCGACCTGGCCGGGCGGCCGGTGACGTCGAGCGGACCGTTCCTGACGCTGGCCGGCCTGCCCCGCGACGTCAGCGTGCTCTCCTACGCCCAGAGCTTCGTGAACCCGGTGGTTCGCAGAGCGCAAACACTTACGGCCCTCTTCCTCGAGGACACGTTCCGCGCGACCAGCAACCTCAGCGTGACCGCGGGCGTACGCTGGGACTACGACTCGGTCACGGATACACCGGTCGGTTCCGCGGATCGCGACAACGTCGCCCCTCGGGTTGGCGTGAGCTGGACACCACAGGGAAGTGCCCGGCATCAACTGCGCGGTGGCTACGGCGTGTTCTACGAACGGATTCCGTTCGCGGTCTTCTCCGACACGGTCTTCAACAACCCCGACGGCGGCGCGGTCGCGGTGACCTTCGTGCCGGGCACTCCGTTTGCGCCGCCGGCTTTCCCCGCCGTGCTGCCGCGGAGTGCCTTCCAGAACCTTCCGGTCTCGCAACTTCCACCTCGGAACGTCCAGGTGTTCGACCCGCACCTGCAGAACCCCTCAACGGCCCAGGCATCGGCGGGCTACGTGTTCACGGCGCCCGGCGGACTCGGAGTGAGCCTCGACTACGTGCATGCGCGCGGCCGCCATCTGATCCGACGCGTGGACATCAACGCGCCGAGCTCGATCCCGAGCGGAACGGTCCGCTCCGTGGCGGCCGCCGACGCGACGCGGCCGGTGGTGCCCGAGGCCGGCGGCTTCCGCCTGATCGAAGAGGACCAGTCCACCGGACACAGCCGGTTCGACGGACTCTATCTGAACCTGAGGCGCGCGCTGCGGAACGGGGTCGCGGTCGATGTGGCCTACACGCTGTCGCGCATCGAAAACGATACCGACGACATCAACTTCCGCCCGGTCGATTCACGCCAGCCCGACACCGAACTCGGTCCGAGCCTGAACGATCGACGGCACGTGCTGGCAATCAATGGACTCGTGCGCGTGCCGCGTCTGTTCGACCTGGTGCCGGTGCTCTTCCTCTCGAGCGGCCAACCGCTCAACGTGACCACGGGGCGCGACGACAACGGCGACACCATCTTCAATGATCGTCCTGCCGGCGTCGGCCGCAACAGCGAGCGCACCGCCGGGTTCAGCCAGTTCGACCTCGGGGTGGTGCGCGAACTGCAGGTCGCCGCGACGCGGGTCCAGCTGCGGGCGGAGATGTTCAACGTCTTCAACCGCACCAACGTCTCCGGCTTCTTCAACTACGGGGCGAGTGGCGTCAGGCCGGACGAGAACGGCAC
>JBDTWC010000276.1:0-4756 GCA_040006875.1 Acidobacteriota bacterium
CGAAGTTGTCGTTCTGGAAGTTGCGCGCCGCCTCGGTGAACCCCTGGCGATAGAGCTCGTCGTGGAAGCGGTTGGTCCAATAGAACACATTGGTCACTTCGCCGTTGCGGAACGCGGCCAGCGACGGCGCGTCGCCTGGCGCCGGACTGCCTGGACTCGGGTTGTAGGCGAAGTTGAAGACGCGGCTGGTGCCTCCGACCGGCGCGTCCACGCCGTTGACGCCGTCGACGTCGATGCCGGCCTCGACGTTGTTGCCGTTGGTGCTGTTGGCGCCGTCGGTCATCCAGCCGAGATTGTTGAACGTGTTCGGGGCCTCGTTGCCGATGAGCGTCACGCTCTGTCGCGCCACGAGGGGCGCCTGGAAGTTGGCGCCGGGCAGGGCCGGGGTCGGCGCCGCCGGGGCCGGGCTCTCGGTGGTGTAGACGTTGTAGGTCGCCGCCTGCGTCTGGTAATTCGTGAGGTTCTTGCGGAACAGCGTGGCGCCAGTTTCGCCGTCGATGATGGTCATGAAGGCATCGGGGCTGCTCATGATCTGGGCGATCCAGGCCAGACGCAACTGCCCGTCGGGCAGCGGGAAGTAAACCTGCCAGGCCTTGATGTCGGCGGCCGCCGCCGTGGCGTTGAAGGTGACCGAGGTGCCGTCTGCGTCACTCGCTTTCTCGCTCAGGTCGGCAGTCGTGATCGCGAGGTTCAGACGCTCGGCCGCAAGAGCCACGGCCTGCGGGCCGTCGATGGCCGGCTTCTCGAGCGCCGGAGCGGCGCTGCCAGCCACGAGCAGACCGGTCGTGCGCACCAACTCGCCCTTGGCCGTGAACCCGCCGCGAATCTGTCCCTGGAAGACGGGGATGCCGTTGATGCGCTGCTCGAGTTCCACCCAGGCCATGTTGCCGGCCGGGTTCACGTAATCGGCCACGACGACGAGGCTCTGCGCGTCGCCCGCCGTGATGCCGTAGGCCGGAGCGTAGCCCTCGTCAGGAACCCGCCGCCGGGCCTGGCGCTGACGACTTCCGGGATGCGCAGGGCGGAGTTCACGTCGACCGCCACGTTGGGCAGGGCGCCAGTGAGCCGGGCCAGGGCCGCCACGCGAGAGGCAGCCAGCGCGCGAGCGGTGGCGCCGGGCGGCGGCAGTTGGGCGAGGAACGCCGCCGCGGCGGTGTCGTCGGCGGTGCGAGGGTCTTCCTTGTAGGTGCGGATGTCGAAGTTGGGAGGCGCGTCGCTGCCGCCGGTCATCGGTGCGCCGACCTGCGCGCGAATGGCTGCCGTGGCCAGAGCGCAGATGGCGAGCAGCATCATGGCCAGCCAGCGCTGACCGCGACGACTAACGATGGTTCGGGCTGGAGTTCGGCGGCGAGTGGTCATGGAAGGGGCCTCTGTTGGTCGGGACGGTGCGTGATGTCGGAACGCAGTGCCAGCCTAGGAACTAATGCGACAAAACCGGAGTGAAGGGGTCACGGGAGTCAGCGAACGGGTCGCTCGAGCGGCCGGTGCCTGGAGGACCGAGGGCGCCTTGCCGGGACGACGACGTGGATCGGACGGCGCGTGGTCAATGGGGCCTGCCTAGAGACTATCGGCCGGCCCGGGATTTCCCGTAGCGGACCGCCGGTGTCAGACGTGGCGCCCTGGCGGTCAGCCCATCCACTGCAGGACCGGGGCGGCAGCGTCCTCGAGCGGCTGCACGCCGATGTCGACCAGGGCCGGGCCATCGTGTTCAGCGGCCTCGCGCAAGATCGTGCCGAGCTGTGCCGGATCGTCGACCTGCCACGCGCGCACGCCGTAGGCGCTGGCGATGCGGGCGTGATCGGTGCGCGCGAAGTCGACCGAGTAGTAGCGGCCACCGTAGCTCGCCTTCTGACTCGCCTTGATCCAGCCGAAGCTGGCGTTCGAGAGCACCAGCATCAGCAGCGGCGCCCGGTAGCGTGTCACCGTCTCCAATTCCCCGACCGTGAAGCCGAAGCTGCCGTCGCCCATGATCGACACGCACTTGCGCTGCGGCTGCGCGAACCACGCGCCGAGCGCGGCCGGCAGCGAGTAGCCGAGCGCGCCGTGCGCGCGGTTGGTGAGGAAGTGCCGGCCCGCTTCCCGCAGTTGGTAGTAGGCCGACACGTAGGGACACGGCGTGCCTGGATCCGCCACCACGAGCGCGTCGCGCGGCAAGATCCGGTTCAGCTCCGCCAGCACGCGTTCGGGCCGGATCGGCTGCTCCGTGCCGGCCGCGAGCCGCTCGAACGCGGCGAACTTCGCGGCTCGGGCGCGCGCCGCCACGGCGTGTCCATCGCTCGCCCGCGGCGGCGGCGCGGTCAGCGCAGCCTCGACGTGATCACACAGCGCCTCGAGCACCAGCCTCGCGTCGCCGATGAGCGGATGCGCGGTGCGGTAGTTGGCCGACACCGCCATCGGGTCGACGTCGATGTGCACGATTGGCACGTCGCGCGCCGGGATCGAGGCGCGCTCTGTAGTCGTCGAGCCGGCGCGACAGCCTACGAAGATGACCAGGTCGGCCTGCTGCACCACTGCCCGCGTCGCCACGACGCCGCCGTTCAAGCCGACGACACCCACGCTCAGCGGATGGGTGTCGGCGATGCTCCCCTTGCCGCTCACTGTCGTACACACTGGCGCGTCGAGGCGCGTGGCCAGTTCGGCCAACGCCTCGGTGGCGCCGGCCGTGATCACGCCGCCGCCGCAGATGAAGACCGGCCGCCGCGCCTACAGGATGGCGTCACCGGCGCGGGCCACGGCCCCGGGATCGGCACCGCTGCGCCACGCGGGGCACGTGTCGTGGCCGTCCTGGGCCCAGACTTCAGAGCCCTCGAGCGGCTGTTTCAGCACGTCGTAGGGCAAGCCGATATGGGTCGCGCCCGGACGTCCGGTGGTCATGTAGCGAAACGCAGTGCGAATCGCCTGCGGCACCTGCTCGGCGCGATCGCACACGGTGTTCCACTTGGTGAGCGGCCGGTAGAGTGCCTCCTGATCGAGCTCGGTGAGCGGATACCGGCCGCGCGCCAGTACCGGCACGTCCGACGTGATCCCCAGCACCGGCGAGCTCGACTCGTTGGCCTCGACAAGACCCGGCAGGAGATAGGTGGCGCCACCCCCGCTCGGTCCTTCGCACACGCCCGGCCGGCCGCTGACGCGCGCGTAGGCGTCGGCCATGTATGCGGCGCAGCGCTCGTCGCGGGTGAGCACGTGCCTGATCCCGTGCTCCATCCGGAAGAGCGCGTCATAGAGCGGCAGGCTGGTGTCGCCGCACAGGCCGAAGATGTGACGGACGCCGTAGAGGTCGAGCATCCGCACGGCTGCTTCGGCGCCGGTGTACGTGTCCATGTGCCCTCTCCCCTCGCCTCGCGGTCGAGCCTGGCCGCAGTCTGCGCGCCTACGGCGTTCTGGTGAACTTGGCGAAAGCGGCGGCCAACGCCGTGTCCGGCGCCAGCGCGGGTCGTGCGGGCGGCGCCGCGCGCGCGGCAGGCACCGCCCGTGGCCCGGCCGCGGGCGCTCCGCTCTTGGGAGCCGGTCTCGAGCCGGTCGGCCGGTCCAGCGCCTTCACCTCGCCGCTCTTCATCGTGAGCGCGATTCGCTTGCGCGCGGCATCCACGTCGACGACCCGCACGGTCACGATGTCGCCGGCCTTCACCACCTCGCGCGGGTCCTTCACGAAGCGATCGGCGAGCTGCGACACGTGCACGAGCCCGTCCTGGTGCACGCCGATGTCGACGAACGCGCCGAAGTTGGCCACGTTCGTGACCACGCCCTCGAGCTGCATACCGGGCACCAGGTCGCGCAGCTCCTGCACGCCCTCCTTGAACACGGCCGTCTTGAACTCGGGACGCGGATCGCGGTTCGGCTTCTCGAGCTCCGCGAGGATGTCCTTCACCGTAGGCACGCCGAAGTGGGCGTCGGCGAAGTCCTCAGGCGCGAGCGTCTTCAGCACCGCCGACTTGCCGATCAGCTCACCCACCGCCAGCCCCGCGCGCGACGCCATGCGTTCGACCACCGGATAGGCCTCGGGATGCACGGCCGAGGCGTCGAGCGGGTGGTCGCCGTTCACGACGCGCAGGAACCCAGCCGCCTGCTGATAGGTGCGATCGCCGACGCGCGGCACCTTCAGCAACTGCGCGCGACTCTTGAACGGACCGTTGGCGTCGCGGAAGGCCACGATGTGGCCGGCGAGCGTGTCGGTGAGTCCCGAGATGCGGCTGAGGAGCGGCGCCGACGCGGTGTTCAGGTCCGCGCCCACGGCGTTGACGCAGTCTTCCACCACCGCATCGAGCGTCTTGCCCAACTTGAAGGGGCTGAGGTCGTGCTGATACTGGCCCACGCCGATGGCCTTGGGATCGATGCGCACGAGCTCGGCCAGGGGATCCTGCAGCCGCCTCGCGATCGACACGGCGCCGCGCACCGACACGTCGAGGTCGGGGAACTCCTTGGCGGCCAGCTCCGACGCCGAGTAGACCGACGCGCCGGCCTCCGACACGACCACCTTGGTGAGCGACAACTCAGGACGCGCCTTCATCAGGTCGCCGGCGAGCTTGTCGGTTTCGCGGGACGCGGTGCCGTTGCCGATGGCGATGAGCTGCACGCTGTGTTTCGCCGCCAGCTGGCCGAGCGTGCGCAGCGCGCCGGCCCAGTCCTGACGCGGTTCGTGCGGATACACGGTAGCGGTGTCGAGCACCCTGCCGGTGCCGTCGACGACCGCCACCTTCACGCCGGTGCGGATGCCCGGGTCGAGGCCCATGGTCACGCGCTGCCCGGCCGGCGCGGC
>JBDTWC010000277.1:0-4750 GCA_040006875.1 Acidobacteriota bacterium
GAGGATGGGAGTGATGCGCTTGAACCGAGCGCCTTGAGCAGTCCAGACGCGGCGGCTCGAGACCACGATCATGTCGCCGGTGATGTCGGCGTCAGCGAGCACGGTGCGGAGCCGCGTGCGCGCGCCACGAGCGACGAGCACATCGTAGGCGCCGTCGCGAGCGGTGACGGTGATGGGAGCAGAAGCCATGCAGGTGGGCGCGTTCCGGGCGGCCGCGAACGTGAATGGTAGGATACACCTAGTGCGCGACGCGGTGAATTTTCTCATCATCGGCAGTGGTGTCGCCGGCCTGCGCGCGGCGGCGTCGCTGGCCGCACATGGCTCGGTCCTGGTGCTCACCAAGGCCGATGAGCCGGGCGAGAGCAACACCGGCTACGCGCAGGGCGGCATCGCGGCGGCCGTGGGCGACGACGACTCCCCTGACCTGCACCTGAGCGACACCGAAGCGGCGGGCGACGGCTTGTGCCGCCACGACGCGGTGCGCGTGCTGGTGGATGACGGGCCCGCCTACGTGCGCGAACTGGCGGAATGGGGCGCGCGTTTCGATCGCGCCGCGCGCGGCCGCTTCGCGCTCGGCCGCGACGGCGCCCATAGCGTGCGCCGTGTGCTGCACGCGCGCGACGCCACCGGCCGCGAGATCAGTCGCGTGCTCTGGGCGCACGTGTCGAAGTTGCCGACCGTGCGCGTCGCCGACGACGCCCGCGCGGTCCGCTTGCTCGTCGAGGACGGCAGGTGCGTCGGGGCCCGCTACCTGCGCGGCTCAGCCACGATTGATGTGCGCGCCGCCGCCACGCTGCTCGCCACCGGCGGCGCTGGTCGCGTGTTTCGCGAGACGACCAATCCGCCCGTGGCAACCGGCGATGGCATCGCTCTGGCCTGGCAGGCGGGCGCTGCGGTGGCCGACCTCGAGTTCGTGCAGTTCCATCCCACGGTGATGGCGGTGCCGGGTACGGCGCGCTTTCTGCTCTCGGAAGCCCTCCGCGGCGACGGCGCCCATCTCCTCAACGTGCACGGCGAGCGGTTCATGTCTCGCTACGAGCCGGCGGGGGAGCTGGCCTCGCGCGACCTGGTGGCCAGGGCGATCGTGCGCGAGGAAGTTCGCACCGGCGCGCCCGTGACGCTGTCGATGCGCCACCTCGAGGCCGGCTGGGTACGCCGCCGTTTTCCAACCATCGCAGCGGCCTGTGCCGAGCGCGGTTTGGACCTCGCCCTCGACCCGGTGCCGGTGTCGCCGGCCGCGCACTACATGATGGGCGGCGTGGCCACCGACATCGACACGCGCACGACCGTGCCTGGACTCCACGCGGCGGGCGAGGTGGCCTGCACCGGCGTGCACGGCGCCAACCGCCTGGCCAGTAACTCGCTGCTCGAGGGCCTGGTATTCGGCGCTCGCGCCGCTGACGCCATGCGCGCGTCGCCGCGCCGTGGCGAGATCGTGAGCCCGCGCGTTCGTGGCGCGATGCCGACGGCGGCGGCCGCGTCGGTCGTGCCCGAGGCCGATGCCGTACGCGAGCTGATGTGGCGCGACGTCGGGCTGGTACGCGACGGTGCCGGATTGAACCGGGCCGTGGCCACGCTCGACGGCTGGCGCCGCGCCACGCACGCCGGGGGGGATGCCGATCTGACCGCCATCGGCGCGCTGGTCACGGTGGCCTGGCTGGTGGCGCGCGCGGCCCTCGATCGACGCGAGAGCCGCGGCGGACATGCGCGGTCGGACTTCCCGGCCAGAGACGATCTACACTGGATGGTTCATATCGCCGAGAGTGTCCATGACCAAGAACGCTGAGGGCGGCGCGGGTTTCGTTACCGAGATCACGCCCCAATCGACCGATTTTTCCCGCTGGTATCTCGACGTCGTCCGCAAGGCCGAACTGGCCGACTATTCGCCCGTCAAGGGCTGCATGGTCATCCGGCCCTATGGCTATGCGATCTGGGAACTCATCCAGCGGCAGCTCGACGATCGCTTCAAGGCGACGGGACACGTCAACGCCTACTTCCCGCTCTTCATCCCCGAGAGCCTGCTGATGAAGGAGGCCGATCACGTCGAAGGCTTCGCGCCGCAGGTGGCCTATGTGACCAGGGGCGGCACCGAAGAACTCGAAGAGCGGCTGATCGTGCGGCCCACCTCCGAGACCATCTTCGGGGTCATGTACCAGAAATGGATTCAGTCGTGGCGCGACCTGCCGCTGCTCATCAACCAGTGGGCCAACGTGGTGCGCTGGGAGAAGGTCACGCGGCCGTTCCTCCGCACCACCGAGTTTCTGTGGCAGGAAGGGCATACGGCGCACGAAACCGCCGCCGAAGCGCAGGAAGAGACGCTCAAGATCCTCGGCATCTACAAGGAGTTCTGCGAGAACGTCCTGGCCATGCCGGTGGTCGATGGGCAGAAGAGCAGCAGCGAGAAGTTCGCCGGCGCCGAACGCACTTACTCGATCGAGGCCCTGATGGGCGACGGCCGCGCGCTCCAGGCCGGCACCTCGCACAACCTCGGACAGAACTTCGCCAAGGCGTTCGAGATCCAGTTCCAGGGCCGCGACAAGACCCTGCAGCACGTGTGGACCACGTCGTGGGGCGTGTCGACACGCCTCATCGGCGGCGTGATCATGACCCACGGCGACGACAGCGGCCTCATCCTGCCGCCCAACGTGGCGCCGTGGCAGGTGGTGATCGTGCCGATTCCGCGCGGCAACTGGAAAGAGACGGTGCTGCCTGCGTGCCAGGCCATCCACGACGAGCTCAAGAACGCCGGAATCCGCGTGCGCCTCGACGACGACGAGAGCCAGACGCCGGGCTGGAAGTACGCGGAGTACGAGCTGCGCGGTGTGCCCTTGCGGCTCGAGGTGGGGCCCAAGGACATCGAGAAGAAAACGGTGTTCTCGGCCCGCCGCGACACGCGCGCCAAGGCGGCGCTGCCGATGGACGGCCTGCCCGGCCATGTGAAGGCGCTGCTCGACGAGATCCAGGCATCACTCCTGGCCAAGGCGCGTGCCTATCGCGAGGCGCACACCTCATCGTCGTCGACCTACGACGAGTTCAAAGAGATCATGGCCGGCCGTCCTGGCTTCGTCATCTCGCCCTGGTGCGGGTCGGACACGTGCGAAGCCGAGATCAAGACCGAAACACAGGCCACGATCCGGAACATCCCGTTTGGCTCGGAGACGCCCACGGCGCCGTGCATCAAGTGCGGCAAGCCGGCGGAATACAACGCGTGGTTCGCTAAAGCGTACTGACGCGCAAGGGTCTCGGGCCCCGGGACCCTGACCCCGCTATTTCGTCGCCGCGTCGTCTTCGTCTTCGTCGTCGGTCTGCCGCTTCGCCTTGCCGAACAGCCACGCCACACCGATGCTGAAGATGTAAAGCACGATCATCGGGGCGGCCACGATGGTCTGATTGACCGGGTCGGACGAGGGCGTGGCCACGGCCGAGACGATGAAGATGATCAGGATGGCGTACTTGATGTTCTTGGCCAGGAAGCGCGCCGTCACCAGCCCCATGCGCGCCAGCACCATCACCAGCATCGGCATCTGAAAGACCAGGCCCATGGCCAGCAGCAGCCAGGCGTACATGCTGAACACGGGATCGATGCGCGGCAGGAACTTGATGTTGGGGGTGGCGAAACTGCCGAAGAAGGCGAACGCCGCCGGAAACGCGATGTAGTGCGAGAAGGCTGCACCGGCCGCGAACAGGATCGTCGTGCCCAGTACGAACGGCACCGCGAACCGCTTCTCGTTCGCGTAGAGGCCGGGCGCGATGAACAGCCACACCTGCCACATCACGTAGGGGCTGGCCATGAGCAGACCGAGGATGGCCGCGATTTTCAGCTGCAGGAAGAACGCTTCACTCGGCTCCGTGTAGACGAACTCGCCGCCGGGCGGCAGCGTGGCCATCAGCGGCTGCATCACGAAGTCTTGCGCGCGCGCCGCGAAGGCGTAGGCCGCCACGAACCCGACCAGCAGCGCCACGATGGCGTGCGTCAGCCGCTTGCGCAGCTCATCGAGGTGATCGAGGAAGCTCATCCGCCCGTCGAGGTCGTCCTCCGGGTCGGAAGGTTCGATCGCGCCGCCGTCGAATCGCCCGATGGGATGGCCCTCGGGCGCGTCCGTCTTCTTGAAAGGAACCAGGGCCACGACGCGCTAACTGCCGCTTTCGCCCCGCGACACGGGCTGGCCGTGCGTGCCATCGGCATCGACCACCGTGGGCGCGGGCGCGGCCGCCGCAGTCTTGGCGCGCTCGTCCTTCTGCTCCTCGAGCTTGATTTCCTGCTCCAAGGTGCTCTGCAGTTCGGCCGAGGCCTTCTTGAATTCGTTGATGCTCTTCCCGAGCGACTTGCCGAGCTCAGGCAGCTTCCGGGGCCCGAAGATGATGAGCGCGATCACCAGGATGATGACCAGTTCCGGCATGCCGATAGATCCGAACATCGCGAACTCCAGGGCAAATGACGGGTGCCGGGGGGCGCCCGCCGTTTCGACGGCCACCGGATGCCAGTGGCCGCAGTTCTCAGTATAGGCCCGTTCTTCCCGGGTCAAGCAATCCGCGAGCACGATTCACGGCCAAAATCGCTGCCACTCCTGGCCTTTCCCGCGGTAGGATGAAACCATGCGGACCTCTAGATTCTTCACCGTGGCCACGCTTGCCGTGCTGCTTTCGGCCGGCCTCGGCGGCGTGCTCGGCCGTAGCGCCCTGGCGACCGAAGATCGGGTGCCCGCGCACTACAAGGCGTTCACGGCGGCCCTGGCGGCCATCGAGTCGG
>JBDTWC010000278.1:0-4746 GCA_040006875.1 Acidobacteriota bacterium
CTAGCGGCCTACCCAGCCGCGCAGGCGCGCCCGCATGCGCGTGAAGTCGTCGGGCGGCGGCGCTTCCACTGCGACGCGCACGCCGGTGATGGGATGCGGGAAGGCGAGCGTCCACGCGTGCAGCATCTGCCGCGCAGCGGCATCGGCGCCACTGGGCGTGCCATAGACGCGATCGCCGAGCACGGGGTGACCGAGATGCTGCAGGTGCAGGCGGATCTGATGCTGACGCCCGGTCTCGAGTGTGAGCTCGACCAGCGCCGCGCCGGTGCCGTAGGCCTGGCGCACTACGTAGTGCGTGATCGCCGGCACGCCGGTCTCGCCGGCGTAGGCCAGGCGGCGCCGGCCGGCGGTGTAGCCCTCGGCAATCGTCGCTTCGATGGTGCCGATCTCGGGCTTCGGCACGCCTTCGACGAGCGCCATGTACTGGCGGTGGAACTCGTGCCGTCCGAACTGCGCGCGGCCGATTTCGTGCGCCTCGCGCGACAGGGCCAGGGCCAGCGAGCCGGAGGTATCGCGATCGAGGCGGTGCAGCGTGCCCACGTAGCCGCCGGGGCCGCGGCGCCGGTCCATGTACTCGCGCACCCGGCTGAGGACCGTGTCCTCGTCGGCGCCGTCTTCCTTGTCCACCGGGATGGTGAGCAGCCCGGCCGGCTTGTCGATGACCAGGATGTGCGCGTCTTCGTAGAGCCGGCCGAAACGCGACCGGGCCGGGCGCACCGCCGGCCGGTTGACGTCGAGCACGACCGCGGCCGACGACAACACGTCGGCACCCGGGTCGCGTTCGATGACGCCGTTGACGGTCACCTGGCCGCGTTCGATGGCGGCGCGCAGGCGCGCCCAGGAGAGCGTGGGTTGATCGCCGCGCAGGCGCTTGTCGAGTCTGGTGCGGGTGGGTTTGGTCAGGGCACGACTATAATCCAACCCTTCAGGAGACCCGACATGCTCGACGACGCCATCACGTCCATCTGCTACTTCAACGGAACCTGGGGCATGGGGGCGGTGCCGCTCATGACGTCGGAGACCAACGCCGCCTGGCTCGCCAACTCCGTGTTCGACGGCGCCCGCGCGTTCGAAGGCGTGGCCGCGGATCTCGACCTGCACTGCCAGCGCTCGATCCGCTCGGCCGAAGGGCTGCTGATGAAGCCGCCGGTCACCGCCGACCGGGTCCGCGCCCTGGCCCGCGAAGGGATCGCGATGTTTCCCGCCGACGCGCCGCTCTACATCCGCCCGATGTTCTGGGCCGAGAGCGGCATGGTCGTGATCGATCCCGACTCGACCCAGTTCGCGCTCGTCATCACCCGCATGCCCCTGCCCGACCCGACGCGCGGCTTCTCGCTGTGCCTGTCGCCCTACCGGCGCAGCAGTCCTGAGCAGGCTCCGACCCACGCCAAGGCGGCGTGTCTCTACCCGATGGCCGGCCTGGCCATCGCCGACGCCAAGCGGCGCGGCTTCGACAACGCGGTGATGTGCGATCCGATCGGCAACGTGGCCGAGCTGACCGCGCAGAACATCATGCTCGTGAAGAACGGCGCGGTGCACACGCCAGTGCCCAACGGCACGTTCCTGAACGGCATCACGCGCCAGCGCGTGATCGGCCTGCTCGAACAGGCCGGCGTGGCTGTGCACGAGCGCACCATCACGCCGGCCGAACTGCTCGAGGCCGACGAAATTTTCTCGACCGGCAATCACGGCAAGGTCGTGCCGTGCGTGCGCTACGAGTCGCGCACGCTGGCCATCGGTCCGATCTACGGCCGGGCCCGCGAGCTCTATTGGGCCTTCGCGCACAGTCACGCCGCCGAACCGGCCGTCGCGCGCGGCTGACGACGGCGTTCGCGCCAGCGCTGGCCTCGACCTCGAGGGACAAGGCGGCTATTCGGCGCGGGATGTTCCTCGCCTGGAGGTCAGTCGGCGACGACGGCGATCGCTTCGATCTCGATGAGGAAGCCTGGATTGGCCAGGCGCGTCACCTCGACCAGGGTGCTGGCCGGCAACTGCGTGGTGAAGTAGCGCGCGCGGAGGTCGCGAATCACCTGCACCTGACTGGCGTCGCGCATGTAGTAGTTGGTCTTGACCACGTCGTTGAAGGTGGCGCCGGCGGCTTCGAGAGCCACCGCGAGGTTCGCGAACACCTGCCTGGTCTGCGCGGCCAGATCGCCGGGCCCCACCAGTTGCCCGGTGGCGTCGACGGCCACTTGCCCGGAGATGTAGATGGTGCGTCCGCCGGTCGCCGACACGACGTGCGCGTAGCCCGTGGGCGTCGAGAGCCCGGGCGGGTTGATGCGTTGGATCATGGAGCGTCCTGTCGATGCGTCAGTCAATCGTGAGCAGCCGGCTGGTCATCTGGCAGGCGAGGCGTTCGTGGCTCGCGGCTTGCGGGCGTAGAGCAGGATCATCGCCGTGCCGGCCAGGGCCGAAAGCACGATGAGCGCCGCCACCCACGGCCGCAGGCGGCCAGACAGGTAGAGGATGCCGAGGCTGAGGCTGACGCACGACCACATCGAAAGAAGCGCGCTCTTGGCCGCTGCCCGCGACATCCCACGACCCTCGTCGAGCACCTTCATGTAGGGCGCGAAGAGCGGAATCCGCAGCAGTCTCTCTTCGAGCCACGGGCAACTGCGCGCGAAGCAGTAGGACGCGATGATGAGGAAGATGGTCGTGGGCAGGCCGGGCACGAACACGCCGAGCCAGCCCATTCCTACCGAGGCCACGCCCAGGCCGGCAAACGCCCAGCGCCGCGGATCGCGGATCCACGACACGGCTTCACGATCGGCGGGGCAGGCTTTGTCCATACGGCCAGCGGGTATTGTGGCGCGCCGAAACGTCGGGAGGCAAGACCCGGCGTTCCGGCACTCGGGATCAGGGGCGGTCGAAGCGGTCGAGGTGCATCACCTTGGTCCAGGCGCGCGCGAAGTCGTGTACGAACTTCGGCCTGGAGCCGTCGGTGGCATAGACCTCAGCGAGCGCCCGCAGTTCGGAGTTCGAGCCAAACAGCAGATCGACGCGGCTCGCCGTCCACTTGGCGGAGCCCTTGGTGCGGCACGTGCCATTGAACTCGGCGGCAGCCTCGGAGGTGGCCTTCCACTCCGTGCCCATGTCGAGCAGGTTCACGAAGTAGTCGTTGGTGAGCACGCCCGGCTGCGCGGTGAACACCCCATGCGTGCCCTGGCCGCTGTTGACGCCGAGCACGCGGAGGCCGCCCACGAGTGCCGTCATCTCAGGCGCGCTCAGCGTCAGCCTCAAGGCGCGCTCGATGAGCAGGTGTTCCGCCGGCACGGTGTGGCCCTCGCCCACGAAGTTCCGGAACCCATCGGCATCCGGTTCCAGCACCGCGAATGACTCGACGTCGGTCTGGTCCTGCGACGCGTCGGTGCGGCCCGCCGCAAACGGCAGCGCCACCTCGACGCCGGCCTTCTTTGCGCCCTGCTCGATCGCGGCATCGCCGGCGATCACGATCAGATCGGCCAGCGAGACCTTCTTGCCGCCGCTCTGCGCGCGGTTGAAGTCCTGCTGGATGCCCTCGAGCGTCTTCAGCACCTTGGCCAGTTCAGGCGGGTTGTTGACTGCCCAGTCCTTCTGCGGTGCCAGGCGGACGCGGGCGCCATTGGCGCCGCCGCGCTTGTCGGTGCCGCGGAACGACGACGCCGACGCCCACGCAGTGGCGACCAGCTGTGCCGTGGTCAGGCCCGAGGCGAGGATCTTCACTTTGAGCGCAGCCACGTCCTGCTCGTCGACCAGCACGTGATCGACCGCCGGCACCGGGTCCTGCCACAGTTGCTGTTCCTGCGGCACTTCCGGGCCGAGGTAGCGCGCAACCGGACCCATATCCCGATGCGTCAGCTTGAACCACGCCCGCGCGAACGCGTCGGCGAACTCAGCGGGGTGCTCGTAGAAGCGGCGCGAGATCTTCTCGTAGGCCGGATCGAGGCGCAGCGCCAGGTCGGTCGTCAGCATGCCGGGCGCGATCTTCTTGGTCGCGTCGTGGGCATCCGGCACCGTACCGGCGCCGGCGCCGTTCTGCGGCGTCCACTGCTTGGCGCCGGCGGGGCTGGTCGTCAGCTCCCACTCGTACTCGAACAGGTGCTTGAAGAAGTCGTTGCTCCACTTCGTGGGCGTCGTGGTCCACGTGACCTCGAGGCCACTCGTGATGGCATGACCACCGGTGCCGGTTTCGTAGCTGCCCTTCCAGCCGAAGCCCTGCTCTTCGAGATTGCCACCTTCGGGTTCGGGGCCCACGTGCGTGGCCGGGCCGGCGCCGTGCGTCTTGCCGAACGAGTGTCCGCCGGCGATGAGCGCCACCGTCTCCTCGTCGTTCATGGCCATCCGCCGGAACGTCTCGCGGATGTCGCGGGCCGCGGCGACCGGATCGGGATTGCCGTTCGGGCCTTCGGGATTCACGTAGATGAGGCCCATCTGCACTGCCGCCAGCGGATTAGCGAGCTGGCGGTCACCGCTGTAGCGCTCGTCGCCGAGCCACGTGCTTTCCGAGCCCCAGTTGACCTGCTCCGGCTCCCACACGTCCGTGCGGCCGCCGGCGAACCCGAACGTCTTGAAGCCCATCGACTCGAGTGCGACGTTGCCGGTCAGCACGATCAAATCGGCCCACGAGATCTTGGCGCCGTACTTCTGCTTCACCGGCCACAGCAGGCGGCGCGCCTTGTCGATGTTGGCGTTGTCGGGCCAGCTGCCAAGCGGCGCGAAGCGAATCTGGCCGGAGCCGGCGCCGCCGCGGCCGTCGTGGATGCGGTA
>JBDTWC010000279.1:0-4745 GCA_040006875.1 Acidobacteriota bacterium
GCAGAGTCAGAGTCTGCTGTCCTACCGTTGAACGACCTCCCAGCAGGAGGACCAGCGCGCGTCTGACTCGAACCACCGCGCTGCTGGAATCTCCAATTATAGAAGGCCCGGCCCCGCTCGGCAACTCCCTCCCGCTGCCGCGGCCCCGCAGCACGGCCGGAACTGCTGCTGCGCAGCCAGGGGGATCACCCGGTCCCGCCGATCGAAGCCGTCTAGTGGGGTAGAGCGTCTGGCCTGAAAACACAGAAGCCGCGCCGTATGCCGGCGCGGCTCTGGCCTTCGCGAACGAACCGGGGGGAGCCCGGAACCTGGAGGCTATTTCTCGGCGCGGTCACCCTTGCGAGCCATCGCCAGCGACGCGGCGGCCAGGGCCGAGCCCCACAGCAGCACGCTGCCCGATTCCGGGAGCGTGCTGAAGAGGCGCGCGGTGAACCCGCCCACGGTACCGGCGAGGCCGACCGTGGCCGCCGCCGCGTGGGCCGAGGCCGGGCCGATGAACCAGGCCAGCGCCAACAGGGCCAACGCGATCGACGATCGGAACGTGAACTTCATACCCAGCCCTATAGCAAGGGGCGGGCCAACGCCTAAACCTGCGATCTCCGGTGCAAGTTCGCCAATTCAGCCCATTCGGGCGGCGATTTATTGTCACCTTAGGGCAGAGAGGGAGACAGAAGTCAGGCTCTGTCCTGATGGTCAGAGCGTGGCAATGAGCGCGTCGTAGCGCGCCAGCACTTCGCTCTTCCCGAGCAGCCGCAGCGTTTCAAATAGACCCGGGCTCACAGTCCTGCCCGTCATCGCCAGGCGCGTGGCGTGGATCAGCACTCCGGCCTTCAGGCCGCGCGCGTCGGCGATCTGGCGCAGCGTCTGCTCGAGGGTGGCTTCGTCGCAGGCTGCCAATCCGGCGTAGGCCTCGCGCAGCGCCGCGAGGTGATCCCGCAGCCCGGGCGCCGTCAGATGCTTGACCACGCCGCCGGCATCGTATCCGGTCGGCCGCTCCAGAAACGGCCGTGCCCCGTCCACGAACTCGCCCAGCTTCTTGCTCCGCGGACGGAGAAGCGCCAGCACCTGTGCGAACCACTCGCGCCGCGACCCGACCAGGTCAGCGCTCCACAGCGCCGCCCGCTCGAACCACGGCTGCAGCACCGCCACCAGCGCGTCGTCGGAGAGGCGCGTCAGATACTGGTGATTGAACCAGTCGAGCTTCTCGGCGTTGAACACGGCGTTGCCGGTGCTGATGCCGTCGAGCGCGAAGCGGGCCACGAGGTCGGCCGGCGCGAGCATCTCGTCGTCGCTGCCGGGCGACCAGCCGAGCAAGGCGAGGAAGTTGGTCATCGCCTCGGGCAGGTAGCCCAGGCGTTCGTATTCCATCACCGAGGTGGCGCCGTGGCGCTTGCTGAGGCGCTTCTTGTCGGGCCCCATGATGAGCGGCACATGCGCGAAGAGGGGCACCGCGGCCGCGAACGCCTGGTAGAGCAGCACCTGTTTGGGCGTGTTGGAGATGTGGTCGTCGCCGCGGACCACGTGGGTCATCGCCATCGCGATATCGTCCACGACGACCGACAGGTGATAGGTCGGATAGCCGTCGGAGCGCAGCACCACGAAGTCTTCGAGGTGCGCGTTGTCGAAGCGCACCTCGCCGTGCACGAGGTCGGCGAAGACGGTCGCGCCAGCCGGCACCAGGAAGCGGATCGCGTGGGCCTCCCCGGCGGCCAGGCGCCGCGCCACGTCGTCGCTCGACACGGCCAGGCAGGCGTCGCGGTCGTAGCGCCGCTCGTAGCTGCCGTCGTCGGCAGCCGCGGCGTCGCCGCGCTTGGAAGGTGCACCGAAGTCGTAGTAAGCGCGGCCAGCGGCCACCAGATCGCGGGCGGCCGCGCGGTAGCGCTCGAGCCGTTCGCTCTGGAAATACGGCGCGTGCGGCCCGCCCACCTCCGGGCCCTCGTCCCAGTCGAGACCGAGCCAGCGCAAACCGTCGAGGATGCCGGTCACCATCTCGGTGGACGAGCGATCCAGGTCGGTGTCTTCGATGCGCAGCACGAACACGCCGCCGTAGCGGCGGGCGAAGAGCCAGTTGAAGAGGGCCGTGCGGGCGCCGCCCACGTGCAAGTAGCCGGTGGGTGAGGGCGCAAAGCGCACGCGAGGCGGGGCAGGAGCGGCGGTCATGCGGGCCCTTCAGGATACCGCTACGATGAGGGGATGGCCACGGGCGCTCACCCGAGAGGCTGACCGTATGGGCCGCCTTCTCGGCCTGCCGCGTGCGGTCGACGACGACCCGCCGCGCTGAACGCGACCAGCGCTCCGAGCGCTAGCCGGGCTTCTTGGGGGCCGGCTTCTTCGTTGCTGCCGCCTTGTTGTCACCACCGCCGAACAGACGCTTGAAGCCACGGCCGACGCTGCGCGCGCCTCGACTCACGACGTTGCCATTGGTAGCCGGATCGGCGGTGAGGGCCTGCACCACCGCCGCGCCCTTCTCACCGGCCACGGCCAGGCCGACGCGGGTGGTGAGTAAGCGCGTGATCTCGTCGGCGGTGGGGGTGCGGCCTTCAAGCATCACGACTTGATCGAAGCCCGCGGCGCGTTGCACGACCGGCGGAGCCGTGCGGAGCGCGTTGGTGGTCAGCAGCGTCTGTAGGCGCTGGGTGGCGCGCTGTTCCGGCCCCGCGCCAGGCGCGGCCGCGCAGTTCACCGACACGGTGTCGCTGATGCGCACTGGTTCGAGTTCCTGATCGAGACGGGCGCCGGTGGCGCGTGCGAAGGGCGAGCGCGGGTTGGCGCCGTAGGTCACGTTGCGCAGCGTCACCGCCATCGAGCAGGTGTCGGCGTCAGCGCTGCCGCGGACCAGGCGAATCTCGCCGTCGACCTGGCCACTCGTCGGCACCACGGTGGCGTCCGGTGACGCGAAGCGCGCGAAGGTCGCCGCGCCGACGTTCACGAGACGCAGCTTGAGGTCGTAGGACGGCGTCCACGACGCCTTGGCCCATCGCGACAGGTTCAGATCGCCCGTCACCGACACCACGCCGTCGGCCGTCTGCCCCTCGAAGGTGAAGCGCGTCGGGTTCTCGCGGTCGTCCACTGGCACCTGCAGGTCAGCTACCGATACCGACACCTTGGTGAAGTCCAGCGAGGAGAAGCGCTGCTCAACCAGGCCGCCCCCCGACGCGCCGGGCAAGTGCTCCACCCACGACACGCTGATGTCCTCACCCTCGATGGTGGGAATCCGCCAGCGGCCCACCGCTTCGGACAGACCCTCGAGCGAACTGACTCGAAATGCATCTTCCGTGTTCCATGCGCCGGAGAGCGACCGCTCGAGGTGCAGCGCGGCGCCGTCGATCGACACGCGGTGGAAGATTTCGTCGGGCACGGTGCACGGCCGTCCGAACACCGCCGTCCAGCAGCCGCTGACGCGGCGGGCGCCGTTGGCGACGGCGCGCATCAGGCTCCAGTCGAACTCGACCGCGTTGGCCGTGAACAGGCGCTTCTCCCGGAACGGGCCGCCGGTCGTGATGACGACATCGCGGCCGGTGATCTTGATGTCGCTGAGCGACGTCTCCCACTCGCGTACGGTCAGGTGCAGGCCGTAGCCTTCGGCCAGCGTCTCCACCGTGGTCGAGAGCACGTGCGGGATGTACTCGTAGCGCAGCAGCGGCAGGGTCACCGCAAACGCAAGCATCAGCGCCTTGCGGCCGCCGAAGCGATGCCACCAACTGAACACGCGCTCGAGCTCACCAGGGGCGAGACCGACGTCCTGCAGGTCCTGCATGACCCGCTCGACGACCGCGGGCGGACCACTCCCGTGGCCTCCGGGGGGTGCCGGCGACGACGGGTCCGAAGGCGGGGGAGCGCCCGGCAGAGACATCGCGGAACCGAATTATTGTCGATCTACGGGTGGCTTGCCACCCTCGTATTACAGTGCTGCTGATGACGGGGCGGGGCGGCTGACGCCACCACGGGCTGGAGACAAGACAGATGGAAGTACGGATGTTCTCGAATGCGGGCCGGCCCGGCGTGGGCCAGCGCCCGCGCCGCGAGGGGCAGCGGCCGCTGCTGCCGCAGCATGCGCGGCATTGCCCGGTGCTCGAGTCGGGCAGCGCCCTCGGCTTCATGGTCTATCCGCCACTTGAACCGAACGAGGCGGTGCATATCGCCTTCGAAGGCGAGGGCAAGTATCTCTGCACCTACTTCCTGGCCGCCGCCGGCGGGAAGTGGGACAAGGTCTTCAGCGTGGCCTTCCAGATGGCGGTGGGCGGGCTGGGCGCGATCAGCGAGCAGGTCGAGTTCCGCCAGTCGATGCTGAGCGACGAGAACGCGGTCAACATGGCCAAGGCGTTTCTGGTGCCGGAGGACCTGGGCACGCCGCCTGGCGCGCTGTCGCTGCGCGGCGCCACCAACTTCCAGACGCCCAAGGGCTGGGACAGCGTCTACACGCCGATCTTCAACATGATCGAGCGGCCGGTAGCGCCGATGCTCGTCGTGCGCGTCGAAACCGACTGGTTCGCGCACGCCACCGAGTTCCGCTACGTGCTGCAACCCGGCGAGGGCATGAGCCTCGGCCACACCTTGCCGATCGGGCAGGTGATGTTCGTGCCGCGCGAAGAGGTCACGCTCGTCGATGGCACAGAGAACGAACGCCAAGCGTTTCAGGCGTCGGTGAAGCGCTTCTTCGCCGCCAAGGCCGAACACAAGACCACGACGGCCTACGGCCTGCACTACAGCCCGCACTACCTGCGCGAGAGCCGCCGTCAGCGCTA
>JBDTWC010000280.1:0-4743 GCA_040006875.1 Acidobacteriota bacterium
CCCGGCCCAGCCCGCGAGCGGCGCCGGTGACGAGGGCGACGCGGCCCGCGAAGTCCTGAGGTGACGGCTCGGTCATGGCGCTGAGCGGCCGGCTACTTGTAGTCTTCGCGCGTCGGCGCGAACGTGTCGAGCACGCGGCAATCGGTGATCGCGCGGCCCGAATGCCGCACCTCGGGAGGAATCGCGTAGACGGCGCCAGGCGTGAGGCGGATCGCCTCGCCGTCGATGGTCAGCTCGAGCTCGCCCTCGAGCACGGTGACGATCTGCTCGTGCGGATGGGCGTGCTCGGGAAAGGCGTGACCGGCGGTGCCGTGCACGAACGACTGCGTGACGCGCGGAGTGTGCACGAGCCGGGCGGTGAACCCCGGAAAGAGGTCGCGCGTCGGCAGGGCGGCGAGATCGTAGCGTGGCATGGCGAGAGCATATCCCGACCCGGCCTGACCGGCGGGCGGTCCGTGGTGGCACAATGGAGGAGCCGTTCATGATGAGGAGCCCGCTCGCGAGCCGCGTCGTTCTGCTCACCGTCCTGGTCGCCGCGGCTGTGAGCGCGGTGGCCGCGCGTCAGGAGCCGGCGCCGCCGGGAGACGAGCGGGCACGTTTCGCGGCATTCCTGCAGGAGATGAAGGCGGAGGCGATCACCCGCGGCATCGCCGAGGCGGTGGCCGCGCGCGCGCTCGATGGCCTCCAGCCGCTGGCGGTGGTGGTCGATCGCGATCGCGGCCAGGCCGAGCAGGTGCTGAGCATCGACACCTACGTGCGCCGCCGGCTCACGCCGGCCACGATTCGCCGGGCCCAGCGCATGTTCGGGCAACACCAGGCTCTGCTCGAGAAAGTCGGCAAGGCCTACGGCGTGCAGCCACGCTATCTCGTGGCGGTGTGGGGGCTCGAGTCGAACTTCGGCGCCTTCACCGGCGTGCGTCCGACCGTGCAGGCCCTGGCCACGCTCGCCTTCGACGGCCGGCGCGGCGAGTTGTTCCGCAACGAGCTCTTCGACGCGTTGCGCATCGTCGAGCGCGGCCATGCCGATCTCGATCGCATGAAGGGCTCGTGGGCGGGCGCCATGGGCCAGCCGCAGTTCATGCCCTCCAGCTATCTGAAGTACGCCGAGGACTTCGACGGCGATGGCACCCGCGACATCTGGTCGAGTTCGGCCGACGTGTTCGCGTCGATTGCCAACTACCTGCGGGCATATGGCTGGGACGCCGAGGCCACGTGGGGCCGTCAAGTGCGCGTGCCGGGCCCGGTGGCCGACCTGGCCGCGCGCGCTGGATCGCGTGGTGAGGGCTGCCGCGCCGAACGGGCCTTGTCGCGGCGCCGCTTCCTGTCCGAGTGGCAGTCGATGGGGGTGCGTGCCGCCAGCGGCGCCGACCTGCCCACTACCGAACGGCTGGCGTCGCTGCTCGACGCCGGCGATCGCCAGTTTCTGGTCTACGCCAACTACGAAGCGATCCTCGGCTACAACTGCGCCAACGCCTACGCGCTCAGCGTCGCCATGCTGGGCGACCGCATCGTCGCCCAGCCATGAGACAATTCCACTCAGCTTCGATGCCGCCCCCATCCTCGCCGTCCCGTCCGCCTTTCTGGCAAGTGGCCGCTGCCGCAGCGGGCGCCGTGGCCGCGATGGCCGTGGCGCTCTACTTCGTGAGTCAGAACCAGACCCCGGTGGCGCTCGTGGGCACCACGATCTTCGTCGGCCTCGGCGGCTTGAGCTTCGAGCTGGCGCGGCGGCGCAGCACCGCCGAGTAGCGTTCTTCGGTGGGTGCGCCGTCGCGGCTGCCTCCCGCATCCTGTCCAGCGCGCCGCGCGTGATAATCTGGGCGCCATGGATGCCAAACTGCTGACGGGGATGAACGAGCATCTCAAGCTCGAGTTCAAGGCGTCGCACGAGTACCTCGCGATGTCGGTGTGGTTGTCGCTCAACGATCTGCCGGGTTTCGCGACGTGGATGCGCAAGCAGTCGGGCGACGAGTTGATCCACGCCCAGAAGTTCATTGATCACATGGTGGAACGCGACCAGCAGGCGGCGCTGCCGGCCGTGGCCCAGCCGCCGATGTCGTGGCAGACGGTCGAGGCCCTGTGCACGCACGTGCTGCGGAACGAGCAAGCCGTCACCGCCTCGATCAACGACCTCTACGCGCTGGCCGAATCGGCCAAGGACCGGCCGGCGGTGGTGCTGCTGCAGTGGTTCGTCAACGAGCAGATGGAAGAAGAAGCCGCGGCCCGCGCCATCCTCGGCCGCATCCGTCTCGGGGGCAGCGGGGTCGGCCTGCTGATGATCGATCAGGAGCTGGCCAAGGGCACTGTGCCCGGCATGCCCGCCGCCGCTGCCACCGGCGCCTAGCCGGCGCAAGTGCCGCCGTGCAGGTGCGTCGCTGGAATGCCGCCGCTGATGGCCCCTTGAGCGAAGCCGCGCTGCGCCAGAAACTCGAAGGGCTCGGCTACTTGGTGGCGCGCTACGAATACGCGCCGGGCACGCGCTTCCCCGACCATGCCCACGAGGTCGACAAGATCGACGCCGTGGTCAGCGGCCATTTTCGCATCGTGATTGCCGGTCACACCGCCGCGCTCGGCCCGGGCGACTGGGTCGAGGTGCCGCGGGGCCGGCGCCACACCGCCACTGTGATCGGCGCGGCGCCGGTGGTCAGTCTCGACGCGATTCGCCTCGACCCCGCCGGCTAGCGGGCCGCCTGCCCGCGCGTCGGCAGCCACAGGCCGGCGAAGCTACCGGCAACGCCACAGCCGATGGCGGCGATGCGGTATGGGGGCATGGGGTGGGCGAATTTTTGAGGTAGCGTCTGTCAAATATGAAAATCGTGATGTTCGGAGCGGGCGGCGTCGGGGGCTATTTCGGCGGCCGTCTGGCGCAGGCCGGCTGCGACGTGGCGTTTGTGGCCCGCGGCGCCCATCTCGAGGCCATCCAGCGCGACGGCCTCCGCATCGTCAGTCCGAAGGGGGACGCGCACGTCACCACGGTGCGCGCGAGCGCCGATCCGGCCCACCTGGGCGTGGCCGACGTCGTGTTCCTCACCGTCAAGATGTACGACGTCGATGCGGCCGCGACGTCGTTGCCGCCGCTCCTCGGACCGGACACGATGGTCGTGACGCTGCAGAACGGCGTGGAGGCCACCGACATGGTGGCGCGCCATGTCGGCACGGCGCGCACCGCCGGCGGCGTGGCTTACGTGTCGGCCGTGATCGACCGGCCGGGTGTGATCAAGCACACCGCGCTCGATGCACTCATCGTCGGAGAACTCGACGGCGTCCTGTCACCCCGCCTGGTGGCGCTGCGCGACGCGGCCTCGAGCGCCGGCTTCGCCTTCACGGCCAGCCAGAAGATCCGCGTCGACCAGTGGTCGAAGTTCGCCCGTCTCTCGGTGTTCAGCGGCATGACCGGCGTTACGCGCTCGCCGGTCGGCGTGCTGCGCGCCGACCCCGGGTTGTTCCAGATGCTCGAACGCGCGGTGGACGAAACGCTGGCGGTCGGCCGCGCGCTGGGCGTGCCGCTTGGCGACGACGTGCGTCGCGACGTGTTTGCCATGTATCGCTCGATGCCGCCGCAGGCCAAGTCGTCGCTGCTCGAGGATCTCGAGCGCGGCAAGCCGCTCGAGCTGCCGTGGCTGAGCGGCGCGGTGGTGCGGCTTGGCGCCGAGGCTGGCGTGCCGACGCCGACCCACGCCGCCATCGAGACGCTGCTACGGCCGTTCGTGAACGGCGGGGCGCCGCCGTCCGTCTAGCCGCGCGGCCGTCGGGCGGTTGACAGCGCCTGCGGACCTGTCCCACTGTGATGCGGTCTTCGTCTCCACGAGGCACCGATGTGCGGGGTGAGTCCATGATTGGTCGCGAGATCCACCGCAACTGCCGCGGCGCCCTCAGCGGGCTCGCCATCGCAGCCGCGCTCGCGGTTCCTGCGCCGGTGTTCGCGCAGAAGGTGCTCGTGACCCAAGCCACGGGAACGCAGCTCTACGACGTGAGCTCCGGGCGCGTCGAGTGGAGGCTGGCGAGCCCACTGACCTCGTCCGGCGCCGTGTTCACGGCCGATGGCCGCCTTGCGGTCACGCTGTCGTTTGCCGCAATCACGCCAGAAGTGATGGTGATTGACGCGGCCACCGGGTCGTTGTTCACCGTGCCCGTGTCGTTCGAGCCCCGCATCGCGCATCCTCGTGTTACCGCGGTCTATGGGCTTACCGGTGGCCAGATCGGGTTCGGCACGATGCTGCGGGGCACGCTGGCCCGACTTGACCTCAACGGGCTGACGACCTACGGCGGCTGTCCACCCGGAACCACATCGGCCGTCGATCTATCGGGCGACGGCCGGCTGCTCTTCGCGCGTTGCGATTCCGGCGACGTGGCGGTTCTCGACGCAGCGTCGGGCGCGCTGGTCCGGACGCTGCCGATCGGCCAGGGCGTGACGTTCACCGCGAACTTCGACGGCACCGCGCTGCTCGTCGCCCGCCCGGCCAACGGCGGCGCGGTCGAGTTCTTGGACGCAACCACGTTGGCCATACTGAGCAGCACCACGGTGCCAAGCTCGACACCGTGCCTCCCATCGGTCGCCAAGGCTTCACCTGACCGGACGACCGTGGTCGTGTCCTGTCTGGTCCCCGGCATTCCGCTACCCACGACGTTCAGCCAGGTGCTCTCACGGCCCGCCCTCGCCTGGGGCCCCTACGTAGGGTCTGGTGCAAACTCGCGGTTCGCCAGTGTCAGCCCTGACAACCGGTCGGTGTTCTCCACGTCCGCAGA
>JBDTWC010000281.1:0-4740 GCA_040006875.1 Acidobacteriota bacterium
CCACGGCGTGCACGTCGACTCGGGCCGCGGCGACGCCGATCTCGAGCGGCGTCGACACGGTGCCGTCGATCGAGGCGCGGGCCCAGTCGGTGGCGGTCATCGTGATGACGCTCGGCACGGCACTCGCCGCCAGCGTGAGGTCGCGCCGGGTGCGCCAGCCGTCGTAGCGGGCGCGGTCGGCGGCCACGGTGGCCGCCGGCGCGTCCTTGCCGATCAGGTGCTCATGCCGCAGGCCGCGCCGCTCGGCACCGGGCGCCTCGAGGCGCAGGGGATCCCACCACACCACGGTATAGGGCTCACGCGTGATCGGGTCAACGTGGGCGTAGGCGCCCGGACGCATGGTGTGCAACGTCGGCGTGTTGTTGGGCGGACGGTCGAGATGCGTGTCGCGTCCCGTGAACTCGGGAACGCCAGCGGTGGTGATCGGATCGCCGCCGTAGAGCGCGACCGACAGCGGATGCACCCACTGCCTGCCCTGCGGACCGTCGCCGATGGCCGGGATCACCAGCAGATCGCGCGCCCGCGTCGCGGCCACGTAGGCGAGGCGCACGCCTTCGGCGGCATCGCGGGACGCCTCGAGGGCGTTGTTGTCGCGCAGGTCGAGCGGCGTCCATCCCGCCAGCTTGATGGCGGCCAGGCCGCGCGTGGCGTCGAGGTGCCGCGACGCCTCGTCGCGGCTCAGCTTGCAGCCGATGTCCGCCAGGATCACGACCGGGAACTCGAGGCCCTTGGCCTTGTGCACCGTCATCAAGCGGACCCCGTCGGTGCCCTCTTCGAGAATCGGTGCTTCGGGTGTGGGGGCGCGGTCGGCGGCGTCGCGCAGCTGGTCGACGAAGCCGCGGAACGACAGCCCGCCTTCGGCTTCGTAGCGGCGCGCCAGCTCGCCGATCTGCAACACGTTGGCGAGCACTTGCTCGCCGCCGCGCCACAACGCGAAGCCGGCATGGGCGCGTGTGGCTGCGATCAGGCTGCCGATCGTGTCGGCCACGGGGCGATGGTTGCGCAGGCGATTCAGCTCGCGCAGGGTGCCCAGGGCGGCGGCGACAGCCGCAAGCGCGGGCGGCGCGTCCTCGGGCACGTGATACGGGCGGAAGCCGTGACCCAGAGCATGCCACGCCAGCAGTTCCTCTTCCCCGACCGCGAAGAAGGGGCCGCGCAGAGTCGCAAAGACGCTGAGCGCATCGTCCGGCCACTCGATCGCGGTCAGGGCGGTGCGGAGCGCGTCAACCTCTTCGCGCTCGTGGAACGCCTTGCCGCCGACCAGCAAGTGCGTGAGCCCGCGCGACTCGAGCGCTTCGACGTAGAGCCGCGTCACGTCGGTCTGGAAGTCGAGGAAGCGGCGGAACAGCAGGCAGATGTCGCCGGCGCGCACCGCCCGGCGCAACGGCACGCCCCCTGCGGACGCGGCCGCGTGCTCGTCGGGCACGGTGTAGCCGCTGTCGTGCACCAGCCAGCGTACGAACTCGCCCACGGCGCTGGGCAGCGAGGCCGCAATCGCGCCCTGGGTGACGTTGCCGCGATCACTGAGGGCGCGCGGCACCGGCAGCGCGATCAGCGCGGGCTGCGCGGCGTGATCCGGCCGCGCCGGCTGCAACTCCACGTAGTCGGCTTGCAGCGACGCGCGGTCGCCGGTCATGTGCACGCTGAACGCGGCGTTCACCGCCCGTTGAATCGCCGGCACGCTGCGGAACGAGGTGCGCAGGCGTACCCGCACGGCCCCGCGCGCGATCAGGCCGGCGCAGATCTCGCGGTAGACGCCGACATCGGCGCGCCGGAACCGGTAGATCGACTGCTTGGGGTCGCCCACGATGAACAGTGCGCCAGGCCGAATCCGGCTCTCGAGCACCGCCTCCGGATCGACGGCCGTCGCCGCCTCATCGGCCGCGATCAGCACCAGCAGCTCGGCCTGCAGCGGATCGGTGTCCTGGAACTCGTCGACCAGCAGGTAGCGAAAGCGGCGCTGGAAGTCGTGTCGTACGTCGGCGTCGTCGCGCACCAGATCGCGGGCCCGGATGAGGAGGTCGAGGAAGTCGACGGCGCCGGCACGCTGCTTGCGCCGCTCGTAGCGCTGCACGGCGTCCGCCATGGCTTGGTGCACGAGCGCCGCGAGATCGGCGTCGGCCCGATCGCGAAAGGCGATGAGCGCAGCGACGATCAGATCGCGCGCCGCCACCACCGTCGCGCGCGGCACGTCCCTGCCGTATTGCCCGCTCGTGCTCTTGCCCCTGCTCAGGTCGTGGTGACGCGCCGCCAGGTTGCACAGCGCCGATTCCCAGCCGTCGTAGTCGTTGAACGCGCGGGCGCGCAGCGGCTGCACTTCGGCCCACAGGCGGCGAATCGGCTCGGTGTCGCGCGCGAGCGGATCGCGCGGGTTGGTCGGCGTGGCGCTCAGCGCGGTGAAGCTGCCGATGGCGTCGAGCAGGTGGTTGAGGGCCGGAATGCGGTCGAAGTCGTCGGGGCGCCGCCACGGCGCCGGATGGTCGCGCCATTCGAGCAGCTCGCGGCCGGCACGTTTCAAGCGCTCGATCGGCGCGTCCTCTTCGTCGTCGCCGCCGAAGTGCCGTACGGTGGCCCGGCGCAACGAGCGCCGCACGCCCTCGCACGGCGTCTCCAGCTCATGCTGGATCCAATCCGCGAACGCCTCGTCGAAGAGCCGCCCCGCTTGCCCCTCCGTGAGCACGGCAAACGACGGGTCGATGCGCGCCTCCACTGGCCGCTCGCGGAGCAGGTCGGCGCAGAAGCCGTGGATGGTGCTGACGTGCGCCTCTTCGAAGCGCTGCACGGCCCGTTCGAGACGGGCGCCGTCTTCGTGTCCGGCGACCAGCCGCGCGCGCTCCAGTTCCTCGCGCAGGCGCAGCTTCAACTCACCCGCCGCCTTCTCGGAAAACGTCACGGCCACGATCTGGTCGATGGTGGCGCGTCCGGTGGTGACGAGCCGCACGATGCGCTTGACGAGCTCGGTCGTCTTGCCGGTGCCCGCCGCGGCCTCGACCACGAGGGTCGTGTCGAGCGCGTCGGCGATCAACTGGCGGTCGGCGTGGTCGGCGTGCTCCGCGCCCGGCAGGCTCACGGCATCCTCCGCAGCGCGTCGAGGTCGGCCAGCGGCGGCTTGCGGCGGGTGCGCACCGGTTCGTCGGGGCCACAGACCGCGCGAAAGTCGCAGTGGTCGCAGGACGCATGCGGACCGAGCTGGCCGGGCTTGGCGGCGAGCGTGCCGTGCTCGACCGCCCGATCGATGATCTCGAGCACCTCGAGGCCGCGACGGCGGATGTGTTCGTCGAGCGCGATCGGCCGCTCGCTGAACTGGCCTGCCGCGGTGCAGTACGACAGCCGCCCCTCGTCCACGGTCTGCCCCGTGAGCGCTTCGAGGGCCACGGCGTAGAGCACCGGCTGCAGCACGCGCCCGCCGTCCACGATCGTGGCCGGCGTGGTGCGATTCTTTCCGGTCTTGTGGTCGGTGACGCGCAGGCTGGCGCCGTTGGTTCGCCGTTCCACGAGGTCGATCGAGCCGCGCAGCAGGTAGCCGGCCGCGCCCACGCGCACTGGCGCGCGCACCGAGTGGGGATCGCGTGCGGAATCGAGGGGCAGGCCGAACGCGAGCTCGAAGCGCTCGGGCAGCCAGCGCGAGGCGTCGGCGAGCAGTTGCTGATCGAACCACAGCCGCAGGTCGCGCCGCAGGCCGTCGATCTCATCCTTCCACACCCGCTCGATGGCCGGTGCCAGGTCGTCGTGGGCCGCCGTGGTCACCTCGCCGATGGCCCATTCCAGCATCTGCCGCGCTGCGGCGGCGCGCGCCGCCGTGAGGGGTAGCAGGGCGTTCTTCACGAGGCTACGGAAAAACGACGTCTGGATCTCGTGGAACAGGCTGCCGCGGGTGAGCGGATCGAGGCGCTGCAGCGGCGCCGGATCGTCGAGCGGCGCGAGCTGATAGATGGCCGCGAGCTGGAACTGATACGGGCACGCCGAGAAGCGCTGCAGCGCGGTGAGGGAATAGGGACGCGCCGTGAGCCGCTGCGCGGCCAGCGCCGACGCGGTCTGAGGCTGGACCCGGATCAGGCCGTCGGCCGGTGACCACTTGGGCTGCCACCGCGACCAGCGTTCGATCACCGATCGCCGCAGCGCGGGGTTCAACTCGAGCAGATAGCGGGCGCGGCCCTCATGACGTTCGCGGTCGGCGAGCGACGCGCGCAGCAGCGGTTTGAGCACGGCGAGGTCGTGCTCGAGATCATCGATGGCAGCATCGGGATCGTGAGGCGCGGGCCAGTCGAGCGAGGCGTTGCCGGCGGCGAAGGCGTCATCGGCGAGGGTCTTGTAGCGCGGGATCGCGCCGGTCGTGGCGCGCATCACGTCGAGCACGTAGAACGACGGCACGCGCGGCCGCGACTCGGCCAGCTCCAGGCGCGGATACGACAGATGGACGCGTGCGGCAGCCGCGCCCACGGCGAGACGCAACTGGAGCCGCTCGTCGTCGGCCCGGGCGTCGGCGCGCGGCAGATCGGCGCCGAGTGCAGCCCGGCGCGCGTCGACCAGCAGCGCGTCCTCGCGCAACCGCTGCGGGAAGATGCGCTCGGCCAGGCCGGGCACGAACACGACGCGGAACTGGCGTCCGCGCACGGCGTGCGGCGTGCCCACAAACACCCGTCCATGACGGCGCCGCGGCGGCTCGTTGGAGAGGGTCAGGAGGCGCGGGGCCAGCACCTCGCGCACCTCGCGCAGGGCCACGGGTCCCACCGTGCCGAG
>JBDTWC010000282.1:0-4730 GCA_040006875.1 Acidobacteriota bacterium
ACGGTCACTTCGCGCACGAGGATGGCCGCGCCTGCCGGCGGCACGCGGCCGGTGTCGCCGTCACCGAACTCGACGCGCCCGCTGCTCGCATCGAGCGCGTAATGGCGGTCGCTCGGTGCCGAGAAGAACAACTGCTCGCGCCGCTGCCACAGAACCCAGGCCTCGGTCACCTGCTTCTGGCGATTGCGCGTGAGCCGCAGCGGCCCGAGCGAGACCGTGGTGTCGGCGGATTCGAGGGCGAGCTGCTGCTCGAGTTGTGCCAGCACGCTACTGTCGCCGTTCCAAAGTTCCATCGCCAGGATGCGCCATTCGACGTTGGCGCGTAATCCGCCGAGTTCACGCACCTCGATGCGCTCGCCGGCCAGCACCGGCGTCTGCGTCAGCAGGAACACCTGGTTGGGCGTGCCGTTGCTGGTGCCCAGCGGCAGATCGGTGAGCGTGTGACGCTCACTGACCCACACGGCATTGACGTTCAGGCCGTTGCAGACCGGTTCGCCGGGCGGGCCGTCTTCCTTGAGGCGCGCGCGCAGCCAGTGGTGCGGCGCGTCGAAGCGGGCGAGCGCGCTGTCGTCGGATTGCGCAAGCACGTTCACGATACCAGGGCGGCGCAGGTAGCCGGTCTCGTCGTCGGCGGGCGTGCGCGACCATTCCAGGCCGTCCCAATACTCCCAGACCAGGGCCGGGCCCGCGAGCGTGTCGGGGGCCTCCACCATATCGAAGAACAGGCCGAGCAGGTCGACCGGCGGCGCCTTGTCGAAGCCGAGGTAGAGCGCGGGTGTGAGGTCACCCACGCGCTCGAACGGCGCAAAGGTGGTGCCGGGCCACATGGCCGCGGCGCTGCGGTCGGTATGGGCGAAGTCGTTGCAGGCCAGCACCCGCTCGGCATGGAAGGGGCCGTACTGCCAGGTGTAGCCAAGGGTGAACGACGCAAGCACCGGCGGCTGCGCCACGACGTAGGTGAAGGTATTGCTGCTGCCGTCGCCTTTTACATCGGTGTCGAAGCGGATGGTCTGCTTGAAGCCGAAGGAGCCGCTCTGCAGCCGCACCCGTAGCCACAACGCTTCCTGCTGGTTGACCGTGACGCTTGCCATGTCGATCGGTACGGTGAAGTCGACCACCTCGGTGCGATCGAGGTCGAGCTTCGAATCGGCGAAGTTCGAGGTCACTGGCAGTGGCGCCCACCTGCGGCTGTTCCAGTATTCCCAGTCGAGCTGGTGAACAAGCGGCGTCGAGCCCGAGACGGCCCCTTCATCCTGCGGCGAGAGCGTGCGCGCAATGTAGACGCGAACCTTGGCCAGCGGCTTGGCGAAGGCCTCTGCACTTGCGAAATAGAAGGTCGAGCCCGGCTGTGGCTGCTGGCCGAGCGGATAGAACGGCTTGCTCACGTCGAGCGCGGTGCCGTCGGCAAATGCCTTGTCAACCGCGAGTCCGACCATCGAGAGCGCGAGGTCGACCACCGAACGCATATCCGACGGCGCCGGCACGGCGCGCCGCCGATCGTCCGGCGCCGAGAAACGGACGTCGGCGAAGGTCACATCGAACAGAAAGCTGCGCATGAAGTTGACGTTCGGGATCTGGTAGATGCCATCCGCGCCCGTGGGCTGCGAGGTGTAGGCGGCGCGCGTCGGGTCGCTGGGGTCGGTAAGGCGGACCACGGCAGCTTCGACCGGACGGCCTGAATCGTTGGTCACGATACCGCCGAGGCTGCTTGCGCCAGACGGCACGGGCGCCGCCGCGGAATAGGCCCACAGTTCGGCCGCACGACCGATCACCGCCGTTGCAGCGACCGCCTTGCCGACCGCGATACGCCCACTCAATGCACCGTTGACCGTGCTCGACAAGCGGATTGTGTCGACCTCCGGCAGCGACTGGCCCGGGTCCGGCGGCAACGGCTGATCGAGCCGTGCCCGCAGCCAGTAGCCGTCGATGCCGTCGACCCTCGTCTTCGCGGCCGATGCGCAATCGGTCTCCAGCACATAGCTGCCACTCTGCATCAGGCCATTGGTGCTGTCGAAGTCCGCGGCAGCTGCGCCGCTGCACTCGGTGCTGGTCGCGATGAAGCCGCGCCATATGGCGCCGTCCCAGTACTCCCAGACCACATCGAGTGCCGTCGTCGCGCCATGCTGCAATTCGAACTCCACCGTGAGCTTGACCTTGCCCGAGAGCGCCAGCAGCACCGGATGCGACAGATAGAGCTGATGCGGTGTCGGCTGGCGCAGGCGCGATGCGAAAGGCTCGACCGGGTCGCCGGCCAGATACGAAACGGTGTGATCGATGTATTCGTCGCGCCCGGGCCAGAGACTTACGATCTGCACGATCTTGCCGGCGGTGACGCCGACCGCGCGCTCGGTCTCGTACAGGATCTGTTCGGTGCTGCCGGGTGGGGGTGCCGCGCCGACCGGCGTGCGTGCAGGAGCCGAGCCACCGGCGGCTTGGTCGTTCAACCTGAACACCACCGGCGCGCGTGCGGCCTGCGCCGGCACCAGGCTCAGGCCGGCGATGTCCAGGAAACCGAGCTTGAGCTTGGGCGGTACCTGATCGAGGCGCTGTACCACCGCTTCGAGGTAGCGCGCAGCGATCGCCGCCAGGCCCGCACCGGCGCTCTTGTCCGCCGCCAGCCACTCGGGCGTGTAGCCGACACGGCGCGCGAGGATCGCCGCGAGCAGCGCCTGCGCGTCGCGGCCATCGAGTTCAGCGACGGGCTTGGTGTTCACTGCGCCGATCCTTCTTCGAGATAGAAGGGATAGACCAGGTTGGCATGCGAGTTGGTGGCCCGCACGCGGTAGCTCATCTCGATCAGCACCTTGCCCACATCGGCGACCTCGGCGGTGGCGGACACGCTCTGGACATCGATGCGCGGCTCCCAGTCGATCAAGGCTTCGAGCACGCGCTGGCGCAGCGCCTCCATGGTGGCCGGGTTCAGCGGCTCGAACACGAAGGCGCTCAGGCCGGCGCCGAAGTCCGGTCGCATCACGCGCTCGCCCGGATCGGTGCCGAGGATGATGAGGATGGCCTGGCGCACGTCCTCGTCGTAGGCGGCGGTCGCGGTCTGCCCGGCCTCGACGCAGACCGGAAAGGCCCAGCCCTTGCCGAGGAAGGTGGCGGAAGTGTCGGACAGCGCCATCGCCTCAGCCTCCGATCTCGACCAGAGGGCAGCCCATGATGATGGGCGCGCCGCAACCGCTCATGTCGCCCATGCGCGCCGCGGGGCGCCCACCGATCAGTACCGTCATGCTGCCTTTGACGATGGGAGTCGGCGGATGGGGGCCGGCCAGCGGTGGCATCGAGCAGGCATGCAGGTCGCCCATCACGGCCGCGGGCATGCCGCCGATCAGCACCGTAGCCACGCCCGGCCCGGTGATGACGCCGGGGTGGGCGGTGGGGTCGCCGACACGTGCTGCGGGAGGCATGGCGTGGTCCGTCTTCAGTTGAGCTTGATCGGCAGACCCTGCACGCTGCAGGGGCCGGACGACTGGATGTTGACCATCGCGCCCTTGATGTCGACCTGTGTGCCCTCAAGCGAGATCTGCAAGGCCTTCATTTCGATCTTCAGCGCCGATTGCACGGTGATGGTCTGCGTGGTGTTGTCCATCGCGATCGAAAGCGTGCCCGCGGTGTTCTCCAGCCTGATCTGCAGCGGATCGATGGTGATCTTCTGCTGCGTGCTGCTGGTGATGGTGATCGACTGCAGGGCATCGTCGAACTCGATCTCGTGGCCGAGGCCGCCGGCAAGACCGGTCTTGATGACACGCTTGATGAGAAAGTCGGTCGGCAGCGTGAGCGGCGGTCGATCCGCCGTGCTCCAGAGGCCGCCCAGCACGTAGGCCGCGCTCGGATCGTTCTGGGCAAAGGCGACCAGCACCTCGTCATCGATCTGCGGCACCCACACGAAGCCGCGGCCCGAGCCGCCGCCCAGCGTGGGCAAGCGACACCAGGGCTCCAGAGCCGGGATCGCGGGAATGCGCACCTGCACCCGGCCCTCCGCCATTGCGTCCAAGTTGTTCGTCACGACACCGGGCGAGATCGCGAAACCGTCGGGCTGCGACTCCACGCCGAGTTGCTCGAGCCGTTCGAAGAGTTGGTCATCCATGGCGGCTGTCGCTGCTCATACCGTGAACTGCCCTTGCAGCCGCACCAGTCCGCCGCGGCCCTTGGGCAAGGGAATCGATCCGAACCAGACTTCCTTGCGGGCCTGGAAGCTGGTCTTGTAGCCGCCGCCGTCCATGGTGTGGGTCGCGGAGGTGATGCGATAGAGGCCGCCGAACTGATCGCCCAGCCCTTCGAGCTTGACCACGCGGCTCGCCTTGATGCGCGGGTCACCCATGGTGCTGCCCGATCCGGTGAGCCGGTTGTTGAGCTTGGGCAGCAGCTCGCTCAGGATCTTGCGCGGCGCGGTCGCGTAGCTGGTGGGCTTGATGATCGTCACCTTCCCGGGCGCGAGCAGCTCGCCGAGCTGGCCACCGGGGGTGATCGAAAGCTTGAACATCGCGCGGTCGTAGTCCCAGTTGACCGCGATCGTGAAATCCATCTTGATGCTGTCGACCCAGACCTTGGCGGCCACGCCTTCGATGTCGCCCACGGTCGTGATCCGCGGCGTGAAGTCCATCAGCGATGCGCCCCACCTGAGCGTCAGGCTGGGCACATAGTCCTGGATCAGGAACTGGAACTTGAGCACCCGTCCATGCGGCTCGGCCGTGTGGTCGATGTACATCTGCCAGCCGTTGTCCTTC
>JBDTWC010000283.1:0-4729 GCA_040006875.1 Acidobacteriota bacterium
TCGGCACGCTCGTCGGCAAGCGCACGTGGGGCGGGCTCGTGCACACCGCCGACACGCCGACGTTCATCGATGGCGGCACCATGATCGCGCCACGCGGCGGCTTCTTCACGCGGGAGGGCAAGTGGGCGGTGGAGAACGAGGGCGTGGGGCCTGACATCGAGGTCGAGAACTGGCCCAAGGAGGTCATCGCCGGCGGTGACCCGCAGCTCGAACGCGCCGTGCAGGAAGCGCTGCGTCAACTGAAGGCGGCCCCGCCCACGAGGCTCATGAAGGAACCGCCGCCGCCGTCGTGGGGCAAGCGGCCCGGGCGCTGACCCTTCGTCCCAACGGCCGCCCCGTCCGGATTGGCGGAAGTACCAACCTTTGCTGGTCCGGCTCCGTCCAACCATCCCGGAGCGCCCATGCTGAACGATCTGCGCCTTGCCGTCCGCACGCTGCTGAAGACGCCGTTTGTGACCACGATTGCGGTCGTGTCGCTGGCCCTCGGCATCGGCGCCAACACCGCGATCTTCTCCCTCTTCAACCGGATGCTGCTCAGCCCGCTGCCGGTGCCGGAGGCGAGTGCACTGGTCAACCTGGTGGCGCCCGGGCCGAAACCCGGCTCGAACAACTGCGGCCAGGCGGGGGAGTGCGAGAACGTCTTCAGCTACCCGATGTTTCGCGATCTCGAGCGGGTGCAGACCGGCTTCACTGGCCTGGCCGCTCACCAGCTCTTCAGCGCCAATCTCGCCACGCGCGGTCAGACGCTGACCGCCGACGGCGTGCTCGTCTCCGGCAGCTACTTCCCGACGCTCGGCGTCCAGCCGGCGCTCGGCCGCGTGCTTACTCCCGCCGACGACGTGACCCCCGGCGGCCATCCGCTGGTGGTCATCAGCCACGCGTTCTGGGTGTCCCACTTCGCGACCAGCCCGGGCGTGCTCGGCGAGGCGCTCACCGTCAACGGCCAGACCTTGACCATCATCGGCGTGGCAGCGCGAGGCTTCGACGGCACGACGCTGGGCGCCACGCCACGCGTGTTCGTGCCGATCACGATGCGCGCGCTGATGGTGCCCGGCCGCAACGACTTCGAGAACCGGCGCAGCTACTGGGCGTATCTGTTCGCGCGGCTGCAGCCGGGCATGTCGCTGGCGCAGGCGCACGCCGCCCTCGACACGCACTACCGCGCGATCATCACGCAGGTGGAAGCGCCGCTGCAGATCGGGATGAGCGACCAGACGATGGCGCGCTTCAAGGCCAAAGCGCTGCAACTGCAGCCAGGAGCCCGGGGCCAGAGCTCCGTGCACACCGAGGCGCGTGCGCCGCTCATGCTGCTGCTCGGCGTCACCGTGCTGGTGCTGGTCATCGCCTGCGCCAACATCGCCAACCTGCTGCTGGCGCGCGCCGCCGGTCGCGCCGCGGAGATGGGCGTGCGCCTGTCGATTGGAGCCAGCCGCGCCCAGATCGTCCGCCAGCTGCTGGTGGAATCGGTCACGCTCGCGCTGCTCGGTGGGCTGGCGGGGATGGTGGTGGCGCGCTGGACGCTGTCGGCCGTGACGGCCCTGCTGCCGCCGGAGAGTGTCAACACGGTGCCCTCGGGCAGCGACCCGGCGATGCTGCTCTTCACGCTTGCCGTCGCCCTGCTCAGCGGCATCGTCTTCGGACTGTATCCGGCGCTGCACAGCACGCGCCCCGATCTGGTCAGCGTCCTCAAAGGCAATGCCGGCCAGCCGTCGGGCGCGCGCAGCGCTTCCCGCTTCCGTACCACGCTCGCCACCAGCCAGATCGCGCTGTCGATGGCGTTGCTCGTGGCCGCCGGCCTCTTCACCAAGAGTCTCTACAACGTCAGTCGCGTGGATCTGGGGCTCAAGGCCGAGCAGCTCGTGACCTTCGGGGTGGCACCCGAGCTGAACGGCTATACGGCGGCGCAATCGGTGGCGTTTTTCGCGCGGGTCGAGAACGCGCTCGCGGCCCTGCCCGGAGTCACCTCGGTCGGCGCATCGCGCATCCCGCTGCTCTCGGGCAGCAACTATGGCAGCAGCGTGGCCGTGCAGGGCTTCGAGGCCGGCCCCGACACCAACACCAACGCCTCGTTCAGCTCGATCGGACCGGGGCTCTTCGCGACGCTCGGCGTGCCGTTCATGGGCGGGCGTGATTTCACCGCCGCCGACGCGCTCGGCGCGCCCAAGGTGGCGATCGTGAATCAGGCGTTCGCCCGCAAGTTCAACCTGGGCGATCACGCGGTGGGCGCCCGGATGGGCACGCGCCGTGACGCCACCGCCCTCGACATCGAGATCGTCGGGCTGGTGCAGGACGCGAAGTACAGCCAGGTCAAGGACGCGGTGCCGCCGCAGTTCTTCACGCCCTACCGTCAGGACGAACGGGCGGGCGCGAGCGCCTTCTACGTCCGCACCTCCGCTGACGCCTCGGCCCTGCTCGGCGCCGTGCAGGCGGCGGTCAAGGCACTCGACCCGAACCTGCCGATCGAGAACCCGAAGACGATGGCCCAGCAGGTGCGCGAGAACGTGTTCCTGGACCGGATGATCAGCACCCTGTCGGCCGGCTTCGCCGTGCTGGCCACGGTGCTGGCCGCGGTCGGGCTCTACGGTGTGCTCGCCTACACCGTGGCGCAGCGCACGCGCGAGTTCGGCCTGCGCATGGCGCTTGGCGCCGACGCCGGCATGGTGCGCAATCTGGTGCTCGGCCACGTCGGCCGCATGACCGCGATCGGCGGGCTGGCCGGTCTGGCCGTGGCGATCGGCCTCGGCCGCCTCGCGCGCTCGATGCTGTTCGAGCTGGAAGGTTACGACCCGGCGGTGCTCGCCGTCAGCACGCTGCTGCTCGCCGTCGTGGCTTTCGGGGCCGGGCTCGTGCCAGCGGTGCGCGCCTCGCGCGTGGCCCCGATGACGGCGCTGCGCCAGGGGTAGCGCCACGGCCGGCCCCGGGCCCGCTTGCCGGCGCGCAGTCCGATGACAGACGATGAGTGCGCATGACGCACGCGCCGCGCCCTCGCGCCATCGAAACCGTGTTCCTGGATGCCGGCGGTGTGCTCGTGCACCCGAACTGGACGCGCGTCGCCGCGGCCCTGGCCGATCACGGCGTGGTGGTGTCGGCGGCCACGCTGACCGCGGCCGAGCCGTACGCCAAACACGAGATGGATGCCGGCGCACTCATGGCCCGCACTGACGATCGCCAGCGCGGCTGGATCTACTTCGACAGCGTGCTGCGCCACGCCGGCGTGACCCAGAGCGAGGCCACCGCGGCGGCGCTGGCCGACGTGCGTCGCTACCACGACGCGCACAACGTGTGGGAGCACGTGCCCGACGACGTGAGACCGATGCTGACCGCGCTGCGCGCCCTCGCGGTGCAGGTCGTGGTCGTGTCGAACGCCAACGGCCGGCTTCGCGCCATGTTCGACCGCGTCGGGCTCACGCCGTATTTCGACGTGGTGCTCGACTCCCACGACTGGGGCGTCGAGAAACCCGATCCGCGCCTCTTCCATCTGGCGCTGGCCGAGAGCGGCGCTGCCGCGTCCACCACCATCCACGTCGGCGACTTCTTCCACATCGACGTCGCTGGAGCCCGTGCGGCCGGCCTCGCCGACGCGGTGCTGTTCGACCTTGCCAGCCTCTACCATCAGGCTGATTGCCCGCGTATCCACCGGATCGGGGATCTCGTGCCGCTCGTGGCGGCGCGCAACGCCGACTATTCGAGCGGTTGAAGCTCGCAGCGCTGGCCGGTGCAGCGCATCCGCAAGCGCGTTTCGGGCACCACCACCGAGCGGCCGTTGCCGAGGTGGCGATGTCCTTCAATCGTGGCCGTGAGCACGTCGCCCGTGTCATCAACGCGCAGCACCGCGAACTGCCCGTTCTTCTGCTGCGGCGGCTCGTGCGAGTAGGGTCCGCCCTTGCGGTTCAGGAAGCGATCGAGCGGCGCCGCTTGCGCCACGACGAAGCCGCCGTGCGGGTTGTTGCGGCCGTCGTCGAAGGCCAGCATATGGGCATCGCCGCTCATCATCAGCAGGCGGTTCCCGATCCCGAGGGTGGCGATGCGCTCGCCGATCGCCCGCCGTTCGGCGGCGAACATGCCCCAGCCGTCGCCGTCGCCGTCCCTGGTAATCCACGGCACGGGGTTGACCCACACCAGGAGCGGCACGTGGTCGGAGGCGGCGCGGCCGAGTTCGTCGATCAGCCACTTGAACTGCGCCGTGCCCAGCATGGTGCGCTCGCCCGGCTTGCGCTCGGATCGCGAGTCGGTCACGACGAAGCGCACCCGGCCGATGTCGAAGGTCTGCGTGATCGGGCCATCGGCATGATCGCCGAGGGGCAGGGGATAGTGCGGCACGTCGGTGGCGTAATAGGCGCGCGCGGCATCGCGGGTCGGCGAGTTGCCGTCGGAGTCGTTCTGCCCGTAGTCGTGGTCATCCCACATATAGACGATCGGCGTGCGACGGTAGAGCAGGGCCTGCTGTTCCTGCGACAGCACGCGATCGAGGGCGCGGCGGAAGCGGCCCATCAGGGGATCGAGCGGGCGGGCTGCGCCGGTGAGGTTGTAGTAGTGGAAGTCGCCCATGTGGATGAAGACATGGGGATCGATGGCGGCGATGGCCGCGAACACGCCGCTGTTGGACACGTGCGATATCGGCACCAGGCGGGTGCCGCCGGCGCACGAGGCGAAGGCCGCGGTGAAGCTGAACGGTCCGGCGCCGAAGGTGCGGAAGCGCACGCGGGTGCCGCTGTCGCCGCTGTAGCCG
>JBDTWC010000284.1:0-4720 GCA_040006875.1 Acidobacteriota bacterium
GTCGGCGCCGCTCTCGAAGCCCATGAGCACGTCCTCGGGCCGCGCCCGCGCCGTGAGCATCAGGATGGGCACGTAGTCGCTCTCGCTGCGCAGGGTGCGCGCAATGTCGAAGCCGTTCTTGCCCGGCAACCCCACATCGAGGACCACCGCGTCGAACTGGTCGCGTTCGGCGCGCAGGAGCGCCAGGGCGGCCGTGCCATCGCCCTCGATGCGCACGTCGTGACCGTCGGCGGCGAGATTGAAGCGCAGGCCCTCGGCGAGATGCTGCTCGTCTTCGACGATCAGAATGCGGCTCACGCGGACCGGTCCTCGGTCATCTTCGGCAGCTCCAGCGTGAAGGTGGCGCCGAGGCCTTCGCCCTGACTCTCCGCGAACACCCGGCCGCCGTGCTGCCGCGCAATCGAGCGCACGATGTAGAGGCCGAGGCCGGTGCCCTTGACCGACAAGCCACGCGCCTGGAAGCGGTAGAAGCGGTTGAAGATCCGCCGCAACTGCTTGCGCGGGATGCCGACGCCGCGATCGCGCACCCGCACCCAGACGGTGTCGGGCGTGGGCGAGGCCAGCTCCACGCTCACGTGCACGCCCTCGGCCGAGTACTTCACGGCGTTGTCGAGCAGGTTGCCGACCGCCGTGCGGAGCTCGTCGGCGTCGCCTTGCACCATCATCGGCTGCACCGGGCCCGCACCGGTCAGCGCGATGGCGTCGTCAGCCACGTGATGGCGGCGAAGTGCCGTGGCGATGCACTCCACGGCCAGCGCGCCGAGATCCACCGGGGCGCGGTGCGCGAGCCGACGCCGCTGACTCGCCACTCCGGCGCGCAGCACCTGCTCCACCGTGTACTGCAGACGGGCCGTGTCGTCGAGCATCACGCGATAGAACTCCTGGCGCTGGGCCTCGGACGTCTCGCGCGCCTGCATCGTCTCGAGGTAGAGGCGAATCGACGCGATCGGCGTCTTCAGCTCGTGCGTCACCGCGTTGAGGAAGCTGTCCTGCTGCTCGGTGCGCTGCAGCTCGCGCACGAGGAACACGGTGTAGACGATGATGCCGGCGATGATGAGCGCAAATGCCAATACGCCGAACACCAGCGGCCACAGCGACCGCCCGCCCAGGATCCAGCCGACGTTCAGCGACACCGCCGCGGCCACGAGCACGACGCAGAGCACGATGAAGACGGCGGTGGCCGTCTGGCGGCGGGTCATGGACACATTCTAGGGGCTGGCGCCTGGCCAGCGGCCAGATCCTCGCGGCTGGTGGGATGGCGATCTCCCGCTGAAGCTCGCTACGTAGAACGGGCCCGGCGATCGCTCACCGGGCCCATCGTTGGCTTCGTTCGGCACCAGCCCCTGGCCGCCTGACCGAGCCGATCGCTCGCCGCCGGTGTTCGCGGCGGCGAAGGCGCCTACATCACGGGCGCCGCTTCCGAAATGTCCACCGCATCCGGTGATTCCTGCGGCACGATCTCGGCCGCGTCCCTGGGCATGCGCGCCATCTTCAGGTCCCACGCCAGGCCGAGCTTCTCGAGCAGCTTGATCTGCAGGTAGTTCATGTCGAACTCGTACCACGCCAGGCCGTGACGCATCGACACGGGATGGGCGTGGTGGTTGTTGTGCCAGCCCTCGCCGAAGCTCAGGATCGCCACCCACCACAGGTTGGTCGAGTCGTCGCGCGTGCGGAACGTGCGGTAGCCCCAGATGTGCGTGGCCGAGTTGACCAGCCAGGTGGCGTGCAGGCCGAAGGTGGTGCGGAAGAACGTGCCCCACAGCACGTAGGAGATGCCGCCGAAGTAGAGCAGCGCCAGGCCCACGACTACTTGCGGCACCCAGTGCCAGGTGGTGAGGGCCACGTGGAACTTGTCCTTGCTCAGGTCGGGCACATAGCGCTTCAGCACGCCGGTGTCGTGATGCATCGCCTTGCCGAACATGATCCAGCCCATGTGCGCCCACCACGCGCCTTCGCGCGGCGTGTGCGGGTCGCCTTCCTTGTCGGAGAACTGATGATGGATGCGGTGGGTGGCCACCCAGAAGATGGGCCCGCCTTCGAGCGCGAGGGTGGCGCAGGTGGTGAGGAAGTACTCCATCCACTTCGGCGTCTTGTAGCCGCGATGGGTGAGCAGGCGGTGATACGCCATGCCGATGCCCAGGCTGCCCGAGACCCACCACAGAATCGCGGCGGTGAACATGGCGCCGTAGTCGATGTAGAAGAACGCGGCCACGGCGCCGACGTGGAACGCCGACATCGCGATGAAGGTGATCCAGTTCAGGCCCGAGGCCGACTTGCGACCGTAGATATCGGAGACAGAAACCATGACTAGGATGCTACCGAGATCCCGGCGAACCGACTGTAATACTTGTGTATTTGCCGCCAAATGATGCCCGAGCTGCGGGCATGGCGGGCTCGTCAGGAGCGTCCGCGCCAGGGCAGCTGGGTCAGCGATCCGACGATCGGTGCAGCGGCGAGCATCTGGCCGACGCGGCCGAGGAAGCGGTCGGACGACACCCGCGCCGGCGCGGTCTTGGGCGGCGGCAGCCAGCCGGCGGCCGGGTCGCTCAGCCGTTGCCACAGGCGCTGGGTGCGGTCGTCGGCGGTCAGCAGCGAGGCGCCGCACTGCAGGCGCGAGGCGTGTTCCCCCGCCTTGAGCCACACCCGCTGCACTGGCACGCCCATCTTCAGCACCGGTACGTGCACCACGAACTGCGGCGACAGCTTGGCGGCGCGTCCGGCCGCCATCTCGAGACGCAGGCCTTCGTGGCTCACGTCGAGCAGGACGACCGGCTCGCCGTCGATCGAACTCTCCAGCCGCGGCACGGCGCGACGCGGCGAGCGGCGATTGGGCCGCCCCTCCACCACCGCCAGCGACACGGCCAGCAGCACCGCCTTCTCGCTCGCGGGGCGCACGTGGAACGACACGCCCCTGCGGGTGAGCAGGTCGACATTGGGATCGTCGGCTTCGCCGAGGGCGATGATGACCTTCGCCGGATCGCCCTTGCGCAGCGCGCTCAGGAAGTGGGGCGTGAGCAGCGCCGCATCGGCCACCACGCAGTCGAGCGGCTTGCCAGCCACGTCGGCATTGACGAAGCAGGCCTCCACGAGCATCACCGGCTCGATCTCGGCTGCGCGCAGCCAATCGGCCACCGCCGCCCGTTCGCCGGGCCGCGGACATGCGATTCCCACCCTGGGTGTCGTAGACATGACGTCGTGACAAGTTTGCAATCGCTCTGCCATTGCGGCGAACGTTTTCTCGGCCGATTTCCAGTTCTGCATGGCAGCGCCAGCGTTTCGAGGCCACTATTTCGTGAATTCGCTAACGTTTCTGGTCCAAGGTGGCAGCTCCGGCGCGCCAAACGCCCGTGTTACCATCCCGCGCATGCGGAGACTTGCCCTGCTTTCCTTTGTGGTCGTGGCGGCCGGCGCCCTCTCGGCCCAGAGTCCCGCTATCGATTGGACTGTGGTCGATGCCGAGACGCTGAAGCATTTCACGGCCGCGGTGCAGATCGACTCCACGGACCCGCCCACGACCCCGCCGGGCGTCGAGAAGCCGGTCATCGACTACCTGCGCGCGGCGCTCGAGAAAGAGGGCATCGCCACCGAGACCTTCGCCCTCGAGCCCAACCGGCCCAACCTGGTGGCGCGACTCAAGGGGTCGGGCAAGAAGCGGCCACTGCTGCTGATGGCCCACACCGACACGGTCAACATCGACGCGAAGAAGTGGACCCACCCGCCCTTCAGCGCCCTGCGCGAGGGCGGCTACATCTACGGCCGCGGCACCGTCGACGACAAGGACAACGTGACCGCCACGCTCATGACGCTGCTCACCCTCAAGCGCCAGAACGTGGCTCTCGACCGCGACGTCATCGCGCTGTTCGAGGCGGGGGAAGAAGGGGCGGTGCGCTACGGCATCGCCCACATGACCGAGCCCGAGCGCTTTGCGTCGATCGACGCCGAGTTCTGCCTGGCTGAAGGCGGCAGCTTCAACCGCCAGGGCGGCAAGGTCACGTTCGCGTCGATCCAGACGCTCGAGAAGATCCCGCGCGCCATCACCCTGACCGCTCGCGGTACCGCCGGCCACGGCTCGGTGCCGCTGCGCTCGAACGCGGTCGTGAAGCTCACGACCGCCGTGTCCACGGTCGCCAAGTGGAAGCCGCCGATCAGCTTCAATGAAACCACCGCCGCTTACTTCAAGCGCCTGGCCTCGATCTCGAGTCCGGAAGACGCGGCGCGCTACCGCGCCATCATCGGCAGCGACCCCGTGGCCCAGGACCTGGCCGACGAGTACTTCCTCGACCACGAGCCGCGCCACGCCTCCACCATCCGCACCTCGATCTCGCCGACCATGATCCAGGCCGGCTATCGCACCAACGTCATCCCGTCGGAAGTGCAGGCCACGCTCGACGTGCGCATGATGCCCGACGCGGATCCCGCCGCCTTCCTCGAGCTGGTGAAGAAGGTGGTGAACGATCCGACGGTGGACGTCTCGTGGGGCGCTCGCGACGTGCGCCCGAACGGCATCTCGAAGCTCAACACCGACGCCTTCGCCGCCATCGAGGCCAACGTCACCAAGCACTACAAGGTGCTGACCCTGCCCACGATGAGCACCGGCGCCACCGACATGGCCTACCTGCGCGCCAAGGGCGTGCAGTGCTACGGGGTCGGCCCGGCCATCGACATCGAGGACGGCCCCAAGGGCTTCGGCGCCCACAGCGATCAGGAGCGCATCAACGAA
>JBDTWC010000285.1:0-4715 GCA_040006875.1 Acidobacteriota bacterium
TCGTGTAGTTGGTCGAGATGCCGCCGTAGCTCCAGCCGCCGATGCCGAGGCGATTGGGATCGGCCACGCCAGACTTGACCACCGCATCGACCGCACCAAGCAAATCGACGACTTCCAGGTGGCCCCAGTCCTTGTGGATCGCTCTCTGGTATGCGGCACCGCGACCTGAGCTGCCGCGGTAGTTCACCGACAACACGGCATAGCCGTTGGCTGCGAGCCACTGATGCGGGAAGCTGAACGCATGTTCGTCCTGACCGTTGGGCCCGCCGTGGATGTAGAGGATGGTGGGGTAGCTGTGCCTGGCCACGTAGCCGGCCGGCTTGAACAGGATGCTGTGCACCTCGGTGCCGTCGCTGCTTGTCGAGGTGACGTTTTCCGCCACCGACAGCTCCAACTGCGCCTGCAGCGCTTCGTTATGATGCGAGAGCTTCCGTGGCGCCCCGCCGTCGAGTGCCCACAGCTCGGGCAGCGTGTTCGACCTGCTCATCACGGCGGCGTGGCGGTCTGGTTCCTGCGCGCCTGGGCTGATCGCGGTCACGACCATGCCGTCGCCGGTCAGCCGCTTCGGCGCGCCGCCTTCAGCCGGCATGCTCGCGGCGAACTGTGAGCGATCGTCCTCGAGCAGGAACGAGAGGCGCTCGCCGTCCTTCGACCATGACGGCGCGAACACCGCGCGATCGAGCGTCGGCGAGAGGAGGCGCACGGCGCTCGGGCCGGGGGCATTGGCGGCGACGACGCCGAGCTTGTTCAAGTCGTAGGCGTAGTTGGTGTCGGTATCGCCGACCAGCACCGCGATGCGTGCGCCGTCGGGGCTCCACACCGGCCGGCCGCTCTCGCCTTCCGGGCTGCTCGTCATCTGACGTGGCGTGCTGCCGGCCTTCGCGTCTACGACCCACAGGTCGCTGTTGGTCGTGCGATCCGGCTCGGGCTGGCCGCGCTTGCTGATGAACGCGATGCGCGTGCTGTCGGGTGACCACGCGGGGCTCTGATCGTTCACCTGACCGGAGGTGAGTGCGGTCGCCGTCTTGGTCGCCAGGTCGAACACGGCGAGGTGCGCGTAGAAGCGGGCCAGATAGCCTGCGCGGTCCTCCTTGAAGTGGTAGCGATCGATCACGATCGGCGGCGTGGTCTTGCGCTTCCAGCCCGCCATTTTCTCGGGCTCGTCGGCCGGATTCACGTCGTTCATCACAAACGCCAGGCGCGTGCTGTCGGGGGCCCACTGGATGTCGCCGAGCCCGCCCTTCACGTCGCTGACCTTCTGCGCTTCTCCGCCCAGACGCGGCAGCAGCCACAACTGCGCGCCTGTCTTCTTCTCGTCGTCGGTGCCGCGCGAAGCAAGAAACGCCAGGTACTTGCCGTCGGGGCTCCAGCGCGGCGAGCTCTCGTTGTCGGGCGACGAGGTGAGCTGCACCTGCTCCGAGCCGTCCCAGCGCGCCATCCACAAATCGGTGTTGCGTTTGTCCTTCTCGGCGTCGATGGCGGTGACCGTGTAGGCCACCCAGATGCCGTCGGGCGACCGTTGCGGATCGCCGATTGCGACGATGCGGGTGTGGTCGTCGAGCGTGAGCCGCCGCGGCGCGGTTTGTGCCAACGACGGCGTGGACAGCGCGACCAGCAGACCAGCGAAGAGCAGACGCAAGAGGGCCATGCGCGCACTATACCCACTCTGCGCGGGGCTGGGACCGGGAATGGGACGGGCCGCCCGCCGCCCGGCCGGCAACGACTGGAGTAGGATGGACTTATGCCCGACGGCGATGCGGCGTACGCGCCCATGATGCTCATCTCGATGCCGCAGCTTGACGATCCGAACTTCTCGCGCGCCGTGGTGCTGCTGTGCCAGTACGGCACCGACGGCGCGTTCGGCCTGATCGTGAACCGACCCATGCCGAAGCCCGCGATCGAGATGGTCGAAACTGTCGACGAGCTCGTCATCCGTCACGACGTGCACCTCTTTGCCGGCGGTCCGGTGGAGCCGATGCGGGCGTGGGTGCTCACCTCGCGCGCCACGCTCGACCAAGACGCCACTGAAGTGGCCGAGGGCGTGTTTCTGTCGACCTCGCCAGCGGCGATTCGCACTGCGCTGCAGACGCCGCCCGGGCAGGGCATGAAGGTGGTTGTCGGCTATGCCGGCTGGTCGCCCGGGCAACTCGACGAAGAGCTGGCGCAGGCGTCGTGGCTGCTGGCGCCGCTGGGCGCCGACCTCATCTTCGGCAGCGCGCCGGCCGAGATGTGGGATCGGGCAATCGAGCGATTGGGTGCCGATCCCGCGCACCTGCTCGGTAGCCCCGGCATTCACTAGTTCATGGTTCGGTCCTTCCCCCTCGAGACCTCATGTCCAGAGCCCTGCGTCTCATGTGTGCCGGAGCGTTTGCCGTGGGAATGACCGCCTGTGGCGGCGGCACGGCCCCGCCGGCCGGCGGCGGCCGGCCGGCGGCCGCGCCCGAGCGCGTCGATCCGGCCGTGGCCGCGCTAGCCGCCCAGTCGGCGCGCTTTGCGCCCACCGATCTCTCCGCGGACGTGTCGGCGCTGCCCGAGCCCGAGCGGCGCGCACTCGCACACATGGTGCGCGCGGCGCAGGTCATGGACGCGCTGTTCCTGCGCCAGGTGTGGGCCGGCAACGACGCCATGCTCATGGCGCTCATCGCCGACGACTCGGCACTGGGCCGGGCACGCCTCGGCTATTTCCTGGTCAACAAGGGGCCTTGGTCGCGCCTCGATCACAACCAGCCGTTCGTAGCCGGGGCGCCGGCCAAACCGGCCGCCGCAAATTTCTATCCGGCCGGATCGAGCAAGGAAGAAGTGGAGAAGTGGCTGGCCAGCCTGCCGGCGGCGACGCGGCAGCTGGCCACGGGCTTCTTCTCCACCATCCGTCGCAGCGCGTCGGGCCAGTTGATGGCCGTGCCCTACAGCGTCGAGTACCAGGGCGAGCTGGCCGAAGCGGCGTCGCATCTGCGCGCGGCGGCGGCGGCCACCGCGCAGCCCACGCTCAAAGCGTTCCTCGAAGCGCGCGCCGCGGCGTTTCTTTCGAACGACTACTACGAGAGCGACGTGAAGTGGATGGAGCTCGACGCGTCGATCGAGCCGACGATCGGTCCCTACGAGGTCTACGAGGACGAGTGGTTCAACTACAAGGCCGCCTTCGAGGCCTTCATCACCATCAAGGACCAGGCCGAGTCGGCCAAGCTGCAGCAGTTTGCCGGCGCGCTGCAGGACATCGAGAACCACTTGCCGATCGACGGGAAGTACCGCAATCCGGCGCTCGGCGCCATGGCCCCGATCGCGGTGGTGAACACGGTCTACTCAGCCGGTGACGGCAATCGCGGGGTGCAGACGGCCGCGTTCAACCTGCCCAACGACGAGCGCGTCGTCGCCGCCAAGGGCAGCAAGCGCGTGATGCTGAAGAACAACCAGCAGGCCAAGTTCGATCAGGTGCTGCTGCCGATCGCGCAGGTGGCGCTGGCGCCGGCCGATCGCGGTGCCGTCGCCTTCGACGCGTTCTTCACCCACATCCTGATGCACGAGCTCGTGCACGGCCTGGGCCCGCACAACATCACGGTCGGCGGCCGCGCCACCACGGTGCGCCAGGAACTCAAGGACACCTACAGCGCCATCGAGGAGGCCAAGGCGGATGCGGCCGGACTCTTCGCGCTCCAGTTCCTGATCGACAAGGGCGTGCTGCCAAAGACCATGGAACGCACCATCTACACCACGTTCCTGGCCTCGGCCTTCCGCTCGATCCGCTTCGGCGTGACCGAAGCGCACGGTATCGGCCAGGCGGTGCAGCTCAACTACCTGCTCGACAAAGGCGCGTTCACGGTCAACGCCGACGGCACCTTTGGAGTGGTGACGGCCAAGATCCGCGACGGCGTGACGGCACTGACCCACGACCTGCTGATGGTCGAAGCGGAGGGGAACTACGCCGCTGCCAAGACCCTGCTGCAGACGCTGGGCGTGGTGCGACCGAGCACCAAGGCGGTCTTCGACCAGCTCACCGCTGTGCCGGTCGACATCGCGCCGCGCTTCACCGCGGCGGCGGCCTTGCTGGCCGCGTACTAGTCGCCTGACCTCCTTGCGGAGGCCGGATCAGCGCGTGTTCGAGGCGGCGCCGACCTGCACGGTTTTGGCCGCAAGCGGCGTCTTGCCGGCGCCGACGTTGACGACCACGCGGTCGCCGACCTTCAGGTCCGCGGCCTTGAGCGCCGTCTTGCCGCGCGTGATCCTGGTCGCGGTCGACAGCGTTACCGTGGCGATCGCACCGTCTTTCACTTCCTTGACCACGATCTTCCCGGCCGACACCTCGGTCAGCGTGCCGGTGAGCTTGTGGTCGTGGCCCTCGTGCGCGAAGGCGGGGGAGAAGGTGGCGGCGACGAGGGCCAGGGCGAGGACGAAGGCGCGGCGCGGCATGGCAACTCCAGGTGCTAGGGGTGGACGTGCCCGGGCACCGGCTCGGGAACATCCAGTGTACCCGACAGGAAGCGGCGTTCTTCTTCGAGGGCCCGCCACTCCGAACGGCCGCGCGGGTTGAGATCTTCCATCTCGCTCGCCTCGTCTTCAGTGAGCGACGAGAGGCGGCGGATGAACGACACGAGATGCCACGACGCCTGTTCGCCCTCGGGCGTGCCCACGCCCCAGGCCGGCATGCCGGTGAGCTTGACCCCGTGTTCGATCAGGTAGAAGAGCTCGCCGTCGCTGAGGTCTTGCGTGACCGAGAGGCG
>JBDTWC010000286.1:0-4706 GCA_040006875.1 Acidobacteriota bacterium
GCTGCGCCACAAGAGCGTGGTGTCGATGCGGAAGATGCAGGAGCTGCAGCCGCAGCTCAAGGTCATCCAGGACCGCTACACGCACCTGAAGATGACCGACCCGGGGCGCGGCAAGATGAACGAAGAGGTGATGGCGCTCTACAAGTCAAAGGGCGCCAACCCGGCCAGCGGCTGCGTGCCGATGCTGCTCACGCTGCCGGTGCTGTTCGCGTTCTACTCGCTGCTGTCGCAGGCCATCGAGATCCGCGGCGCGCCCTTCGCGCTGTGGATTACCGATCTATCGCTCCGCGATCCGTGGTACATCACGCCGCTGATGATGGGCGGTACGATGTTCTGGCAGCAGCGTCTGCAGCCGGGCACGGGTGACCCCGTGCAGCAGAAGGTGCTCATGTTCATGCCGGTGATGTTCACCGCGATGTTCATGACGGCGCCGAGCGGCCTGGTCATTTACTGGTTTGTGAGCAACCTCTGGGCGATCGGTCAGCAGTACTTCACGACCTGGCTGATTGGTCCGCCCAAGGTGGCAGGAGTCAAGCGATGAGCACCACCGCTCCGATCGTGGAATTCGTTCAGAAGGTCGTCGATGCGATGGGCTTGCATCTGACCGCCGCGGCCGAAGAAGAAGCCGACGGCGTCCGCATCAACCTGAGTGGCGACGACGGCACCGTGCTGACGCGCCGCCAGGGCGAGGCGCTGCAGGCGCTGCAGCAGATCGTCGGCTCGGCGTTCCGGCCCGACCGCAACGACGAGAAGCGACTCGTGGTCGATTGCAATGGCTATCGCCGCGACAAGGACACCGAGCTGCTGCAGATGGCGATTTTCTTGGCCGGCAAGGCCAAGGACACCGGCCTGGCCCAGGAGATGGGACCGCTCAACCCGTACGAGCGGCGCATCGTGCACATGGCGGTAGAGGAGATCCCGTTGGTAGGCACCGAGAGCATCGGCGACTCCTTCGAGAAGACCGTCATCATCTCGGTCACCAAGTAGAGCCGCGGAACGCGACGTTCCGCAGAAGCGCCGAGGCGCGGCGGTGTATCCCACCGACGACACGATCGTGGCCGTGGCCACGCCGCCAGGGCATGGCGGCGTGGGCGTGGTGCGGCTCAGCGGCCCCGGCGCTGCGTCGATCGGCGGCGTGATGGCGGCACGATCGCAGCCGTGGCCCCCGCGTGTGGTCACACGCACCCGCCTCGAAGGGGTCGGCCTCGCGGCCGACGCGCTCGTCACCTTCTTCAAGCAGCCTCAGTCCTACACCGGCGAAGACGTCGTGGAGCTGTCGGCGCACGCCAGTCCCGTGGTGCTGGCGGCGCTCGTGGAGCGCGCGGTCGCGCTCGGGGCCCGGCTGGCGCAGGCGGGTGAGTTCACGCTGCGCGCGTATCTGAACGGCAAGCTCGACCTCGTGCAGGCGGAAGCGGTGCGCGATCTGGTGGCGGCGGTGTCGCCGGCGCAGGCGCGCGCGGCGTTCGATCAACTCGAGGGCACGCTCTCAACTGCGCTGCAGGCGATTGCCGTCGCGATCCGCGAGCTGGAGTTGAAGCTCGAGGCATCGATGGATTTTCCCGACGAGGGCTACCACTTCATCGAGCGGGGCGAGGTTGGTCTCGCACTGCAGGCAATTCGCCACGAGCTGTCCAGGCTGGTCGCGACCGGCGCTCGTGGACGAATCGTGCGCGAGGGCGCGCGGATCGTGATTGCGGGCATCCCCAACGTCGGCAAGTCGAGTCTGTTCAACGCGATCGTCGGCGCCGATCGGGCAATCGTGGCCGCGACGCCGGGTACGACTCGCGATCTCGTTACCGCCAGGCTCGTGCTCGGCGATCACGTCGCCGAGGTCGTCGACACCGCGGGTGTGCGCGAAGGCTCCGATGCCGTGGAGCAGGAGGGCGTGCGCCGCGCCGCCGCGGCGATGGCGCACGCGGACGTGTTGATTCTGGCCGTCGATGGGTCGCGGGCGCTCAGTGGTGACGACCGTCGTCTGCTCGCGCGCGGCTACGATGTGCCGGTAATTCGTGTGGCCACGAAGGCCGACCTCGCGCCGGCGTGGCCGCTCGAGCACTTGGGGCCGGACGCGGTTGCCGTGTCGGCGCATCACGGGATCGGCCTGGCCACCGTGACCACGCTGATCGCCGCGCGTCTTGGCGCCGATCGCAGTCACGACGACCACGTGTTGCTGACGAACCAGCGTCATCGCGAGTTGCTCGGGTTGGCGTTGTCGCACATCGACCACGCGGCCGCGACGTTTGACGAGAGCGATGGGGCGCTGCCGGAGGAATTCGTGGCCGCGGATCTGCAACTGGCGCTCGCGGCGCTCGACGACGTGACCGGCCGTCGTTCGGCCGACCAGCTGCTGCACGAGATCTTCGCGCGGTTCTGCATTGGCAAGTAGCGACGCATTTAATCTGTTTTAGTTTTAAATATGTTCAATCAATGACTAAATCAGATGTGATCGTGATTGGCGGCGGCCATGCCGGCTCCGAGGCGGCCTGGGCGGCGGCGAAGCTTGGATGCAGTGTCACGCTCTGCACCTTGTCCCCAGACACGATTGCGTCGATGCCGTGCAATCCAGCAGTGGGCGGCACGGCAAAGGGCCAGCTGGTCAGAGAGATCGATGCCCTCGGCGGTTTGATGGGCTTGGCCATTGATGCCACAGGGATCCAGTTCAAGGTGCTCAACCGCAGCCGCGGTCCGGCGGTCTGGGCGCCCCGGGCGCAGGCCGACAAGAAGCGATACTCCGTCTGGGTGCGCGACCGACTGGAGTCAGCACCAGGAGTTTCGGTCGTTCAGGGGCAAGTAGCGCGGCTCCTGGTGTCGGACCAACGCGTATGCGGTGTGGAACTCCTGGGCGGTGAGCGCATTCTCGCAACGACCGTTGTCGTGACGACGGGCACGTTTCTGAACGGCTTGGTACACATCGGCGACGTAGCGCGCCCGGCTGGTCGCCACGGCGAGCCGCCGTCCTTGCACCTCGGCGAGCAGCTCCGCCAGCTCGGCTTCACCGTTGGCAGGCTCAAGACGGGAACGCCGCCGCGGTTGTCGAAGGCATCGATCGACTTCGATGGGGGTGTGTCATCTGGAGTGTTCCACGTGGAACACGGAGATCACACACCCACGCCGCTGTCGTTCTTAACCGGACCAGGCCTAGCCAACAGCGCATCCTGTTGGCTCTTGCATTCGACGGACGCTGCTCATCTGACGGTGAAGGCAAACCTGGCGAGGTCGCCCCTGTACAACGGCTCGATTCGCGGTATCGGTCCGCGCTACTGCCCGTCGTTCGAAGACAAGGTGATGCGGTTTCCCGACCGCAACGGCCATTTGCTGCATCTCGAGCCGGAAGGTGCTGACGTGGACGAGATCTACGTCAACGGCTTGTCGATGTGCCTGCCAGAGGACGTGCAGAAGCAGGTCGTGGCCAGTCTGCCAGGCTTGGCCTCGGCCACTGTGTTGCGACCGGGCTACGCCATCGAGTACGACTTCGTGCAGCCCACGGAGCTGCGGGCCACCCTCGAGTGCCGCCGTATCGCGGGCCTCTTCCTCGCTGGACAGATCAACGGCACGTCCGGCTACGAGGAAGCCGCCGGTCAAGGCTTGATCGCAGGCCTGAACGCCGCGAGACTGGCGTTGAGCCTGCCGGCTGTGACCTTCACACGTGATCAGTCGTATCTGGGCGTGATGGTGGACGACCTTGTGACGCAAGGATGTCTCGAGCCCTACCGCCTGTTCACCTCGCGCGCCGAGTTCCGCCTGCTGCTTCGTGCTGACAACGCCGATCTGCGTTTGACGGAGATTGGTCGTGGCGTCGGACTGGTCGACGATTTCCGGTGGGACGCATTTCTTGAGCGGCGGGCTCGTCTCACGGAGAACACTCGGCGCCTGACGTCCACAACGGTCCAGCTGCAGTCGAAACAGCGGGTTCCCGCCATCGAGGCGCTGAAGTCTCAGTCTGTGACGCTCGAGTCGCTCCGGAGGGACGGCATCACGCTGTTACCCGCTTCCAGGCCAGACGTCGACCTCACCACCCTCGAAACCGAGGTGAAATACGCCGGCTACTTGCGCCGCCAGGACGCGTCGGCGAAGAAGCTCTCCGGCATCGAGAATCAGCGGATTCCCGACGGCTTCTCGTATCGGGGCCTGCCAGGATTCTCGACGGAGGTGGTGCAGCGGCTCGAAGAAGTACGCCCCGCCACCGTCGGACAGGCCCGACGAATCCCCGGTCTTACGCCGGCGGCGGTGATGTTGCTCAGCATCCGCTTGGCGCCGACGACTGGACGCAAAGCAGGTTAGGCTACGATTGGGCCGTGAGCGGCAAGCGGCTTCATGAACGGATCGTTCGGCGCGCTAAGGCGGCCGGCCTCGACCTGTCGGCTGACGTGCTGACCGGCTTCGAGACCTACTTCATCGAGCTGGCACGCTGGAACCGCAAGATGAACCTGTCCGCACTGTCTCTCGACGGCGACGGGTCTGATGAAGCCGTGGATCGGCTGTTGATGGAGCCAGCCGTCGCCTCCCGCCACATACCCGACTCGGCAAGAACGCTGCTCGACGTCGGTTCAGGAGGCGGGTCCCCGGCCATCCCGATCAAGATCTGCCGACCCGACCTGGCACTCACCATGGTCGAAGTCAAAGTCCGCAAGTCGGTGTTCCTGCGACAGGTGTCGCGCTCGCTCAGCTTGGCTCGCACGCAGGTCGAGACGTCGCGCTTTGAAGAG
>JBDTWC010000287.1:0-4694 GCA_040006875.1 Acidobacteriota bacterium
ACCATTGCACTCGCGGCAGCGCTGCCGCCGCCGACGTGGCGCCTGGCCGCCCCAATCCGGCGCCCGCAAGACACCCCACCTCCCGCTCCGCCCGCGCACGCCGTTTCCGGCCGCGCCCCGCCCACCCTCTAACTCCTCTCTTCCAGACATCCCCGGCTCACTACGCGTGTGCCTGCGCTTGGGCGCGGGCTGGGCGTCGGGGCGTCGATCCTTATCCATTCAGTTCTGGCCCGGGGCCTGTCGGTCCCGGTGTGCTCGAGGTCCCCATGCAGCACCACTCGTCCCTGTTCAGTCACCCCAAGGAGGATGCCGTGGCCGGCCTCGTCGTCTTCCTCGTTGCATTGCCGCTGTGCCTCGGCATTGCCGTGGCCTGCGGCGTGCCGCCCGTGTCGGGTCTGGTCGCCGGCATCATCGGTGGCCTGGTCGTGCCGCTCATCAGCCGCGCGCCCCTCTCGGTCAGCGGCCCGGCGGCGGGTCTCACCTCGATCGTCCTGGTCGAGGTCCAGCAGCTCGGCGGCCTCACCCCGTTTCTGGCCGCGGTGATCGTGGCCGGTGGGCTGCAGGCCGCCTTCGGCGCCTTGCGTTTCGGCCGCCTGGCGATGCTCGTGCCCTCGTCGGTCATCAAGGGGATGCTGGCGGCCATCGGTCTCACCATCGTGTGGAAGCAGTTGCCGGTGGCCGTCGGGGTCACGGGCAGCCTGAGCGCCATCGCCACCGCGTGGCACGGCGGGGCCGCCGTCATCGCGCTGGTCTCGCTCGCCGTGCTCTTTGGCTGGAAACACACGCCGATGGCACGCGTGAAGCTGCTCTCGCCGGCGCTCGTCGCCGTGGTCGTGGCCAGCGCCATGGCTGCCTGGATGAAGTCCGTGCCCGCCCTGTCCCTCGGCGCCGCGCACTACGTCAACGTCCCTCTGGGCGATCTCGCCACCCTGTTCAGCGCCCTGCCCCGTCCTGATGTCACCGCCTTCTCTCAGGGGGCCGTGTGGCTGGCCGGCGTGACCATTGCCATCGTCGCCAGCATCGAGACGCTGCTGTCGCTGCAGGCGGTCGACCGCCTCGACCCGCAGAAACGCCACAGTCCGCCCGATCGCGAACTGCTCGCGCAGGGTCTGGCCAACGTCGCCTCCGGCGTGTTCGGCGGCCTCCCCATCACCGCGGTCATCGTGCGCAGCGGCGCCAATGTCTCCGCCGGTGGTCAGCAACGGCTGTCGGCGCTCATCCACGGCGGGCTGCTGCTGGTGGCGGTCGTGTTCGCCGGACCGCTGCTGAACGCCATTCCCACGGCTTGTCTGGCCGCCGTGCTCATCCAGGTGGGACTGAACCTGTGCCGGCCGGCGCTCTTCGCCACCCAGGCGCGGCTCGGACTGACGCAGCTCCTGCCCTTCGGCGTCACCATCGCGGCCGTGATGGCCTTCGATCTGCTCAAGGGCGTGGTCGTCGGCATCCTCGTGGGCATCGGCTTCGTCCTCTACGAGAACGCCCAGCGCGCCGTCGTCGCCCAACGCGAGTTCGGCGTGCTGCGCGTGCGCTTTCGCCGCGATGGCACCTTCGTGTCGAAGCCCGGCATCGTCTCGACCCTCGAGGACGTCGACGACGGCGAGACCGTGATCATCGACGGCACTGGCGAGTACATCGACCACGACGTGAAGGAAGTGCTGGCCACGTTCATCGACGATGCCCGCCACCGGAACATCCAGGTGTCACTGGTCGGCATCGACCTCGGCATGGCCAAGGCCGGGGGGGGGCACTAGCGATGGCGAGCCACCTCCACGCGCCACTGGCCGATCCGATCGCGCGCGCGCTGGCGCGCGCCGGCGCCGTGCTGCCCGATCAGGGCCCGATCGGCGTCTTCGTGTGCCACAACACGCTGCATTCCTATCAGCACCTGCCGTTCCATCAAGGCGTGCAGGAGGGAGCGGCCGCGCTGGGCGCCGAGCCTTATCTGACGCTGCCGGCCTTTCGCGCCGCGTGGCGTGAGGGCCGCATCGACGACGCCGATCTGCGGATCGAGATCACGCGAGCACTGGGCGCGCGGGCGCCCGACGCCGTGCTCGGACCGCTCACCCGCGCCGGCCTCTGGCACACGCTGATGGTGACGAGCGCCGACAGCGACGACGCCGCCGGCCTCGCCTATACGATTCACGCCGGGGTGGCCCGCGAGTGCGACGACCTGCCGCTGTGGCACGCCTGCGTGGCGCGCGCCCGGCGCGGACCGGCGCTTGCGCCGCCGGGTCCGCGCCGGCCTCGCCGGCACCGCGACGTGATCGTGGCCCTCGGCGGCCATGACACCGACGTGACCGTGCACGGCGAGCTCGTGCGCCTCGGCTCGAGCTTCCTGGATCACGGCCAGGCACACGCCGTGCTGCCGGGCCGCGACCGCGGCTTCCTGGTCGCGGTCAGCGCGCTCTACGCCGGCGGGGCCACGGCTCCGCGCGGCTGCCACGCCGCCGAGGCCGACATGGCGGCGGTGCTCGCCACCGGCGCCGACGCCGCCGGCGTGATCCGCGCCGCGCTCGACGCCCTCGGCGTCACCGGTGACGACGTGGAGCCGTTCGTGTTCGAGACCGCGGTGGCCCTGCCGGGATGGGGCGGCATGTTCGCGCGAATCGAACGCCACCCCAACGAGCACGCCGGCGCCACGCCGCCGACGCTTGCCGACTTCGTGGCCGTGCGCCTGCTGCTCGAACGCGCCGCCGTGGCCCACGCCGCCGCGGCCATCGCTGTGTCGCTGGAGTGGACGGCGTTGCGCGCGGCGCTGCCGCCGTTGCCGGCGCGTCCCGTCCTGCTTGACGCTGCGCTGCTGTGGTGGCTGGCCCGGGCCGGCGGCGTCAGCGCCGCCCAGGTGGCGAAGTGGACCGACGCCACCCTCGAACGCCTCTGGAACGAGTGCGCGGCGTGCCCGCCGCTCGAACGTCGCGCCGTGTTTCACGACGCCTATGAGCGCACCTACCGGCGCTGGATCCTCGACGCCGTGGCCGCGCGCCGGGCCCTTCCGGTGGTCTGGCCGGCGGAGCGGCCGCGGGCCCAGTTCGTGTTCTGCATCGACGAGCGCGAGGAGTCGATCCGCCGCGCGGTGGAGGAGCAGCATCTGGGCTACGTCACCTACGGCGCGGCCGGCTTTTTCGGTGTCGCCATCGACTACCAAGGGCTCTACGATCGCGAGCCGGCGGCGCACTGTCCGGTCGTGGTCACACCGGCCCGTGAGGTCTACGAGCAGCCGGTCTACACCGACCTCGGCTGGCACACCCTGCGCTTGCGGCTGCGCCAACGTTGGCTGGGCTGGGAGCGTCGCGCCGCCTCGTCGTCGAAGACGCTCAGCGGCGGCGCCGGCCTGTCGCTCCTCCTCGGTCCGCTGGCGGCGGTGAAGACGCTGGCGCAGGTGATGGCGCCGCGGTCGTTCAACGCCGTGAGCGGACGCGTGGCGGCGGCGATGGCGCCGCGCCCGGTCACGCGGCTGTCGCCGCTCCGCAGTCCCGAGGCTGCGCTGAACGGCAACGGCGGCAAGCCGGTCGGTTTCTCTCTCGAGGAAGCGGCCGATCGGGTTGCCGCGGTACTCAACAACATCGGCTTGGTGGACGGGTTCGCACCGGTGGTGGTGGTGCTCGGCCACGGGTCGACCAGCCTCAACAACCCGCATGCCTCGGCTCAGGACTGCGGCGCCTGCGGCGGCCGCCACGGTGGCGCCAATGCGCGGCTGGTCGCGGACATGGCCAACCGGCCCGACGTGCGCGCGGCGGTGCGGCAACGCGGTGTGGTCATCCCCGGCGACACCTGGTTTGTCGGCGCTCTGCACGACACCGCCGACGACAGCGTGCGCTTCTACGACCTCGGCGCCTTGCCGGCCAGTCACGCTGGGTCGTTCGACGAAGTGACGCTGGTGCTCGAACGCGCCCGCCGCGGCAGCGCGCAGGAGCGCTGCCGGCGCTTCCACAACGCGCCGCTCACCATCACGCCGGATCAGGCCCTGGCTCACGTTGAGCAGCGCGCGACGCTGCTGGCTGAGCCGCGGCCCGAATACGGCCACGCCACCAACGCGATCTGCGTCGTCGGGCGTCGGGCCACGACGCGCGGATTGCACCTCGATCGGCGCGCGTTCCTCGTCAGCTACGACCCGACGCTCGATAGCGGCGACGCCGTGCTCGAGCGCATCGTCGCCGCGGCCGGTGCGGTCGGCGCCGGCTTCAACCTCGAGTACTACTTCTCGGCGGTCGACAACGAGACGTTCGGGTGCGGCACCAAGCTGCCGCACAATGTCACCGGTCTCATCGGCGTGATGAACGGCCACCAGGGCGACCTGCGCACGGGCCTGCCGCTGCAGATGGTCGAGATCCACGAGCCGATGCGCCTGTTGCTCATTGTCGAGGCCACTCCGGAGGCGCTGTTGGCCGTCGCTGGCCGCCAGGCGGAAGTGGCCGAGCTGGTGGTCAAGCAGTGGGTGCAGCTCGTGTCGCTCGACCCCGCGACTGGTGCTCTGCAGGTGTTTGACGACGGGCGCTTCGTGCCCTACATCGCGGCGCCGACGCTGCTCCCGGTCGTGGATCGCTCGGCCGACTGGCACATGCAGTCGCGCGGGCACCTGCGGCCGGCACTGGTGCGGCGCAGTCTGCCTGACTCGGTCGTTGGCCCGGGCCACCATTCGGACCCGATCGTGGACGGGATCCCGGTCGTGGTCGCCGACCTGGTCAGCTCGGCCC
>JBDTWC010000288.1:0-4686 GCA_040006875.1 Acidobacteriota bacterium
CGATCGTCGAGGCCGACGACGACGGCCTCTACGTGCTCAAGTTCCGCGGCGCCGGTCAGGGGCCGCGGGCGCTCATCGCCGAACTGGTGGCCGGTGAGGTCGCGCGGGCGCTGAGGCTGCCGGTGCCGGAGCTGGTCTTTGCCGACCTTGCGTTGGAACTGGCGCGCACCGAACCCGATCCTGAGATCCACGGGCTCATGCACGACAGCGCCGGGCTCAATCTGGCGCTCGACTACCTGCCTGGCTCGGTGACGTTCGATCCGGTCATCCACAAGATGGATCAGGATCTGGCCGCGCGCCTCGTGTGGTTCGACGGCTTGGTCACCAACGTCGACCGCACCGCGCGCAACACCAACCTGCTGATCTGGCACCGCACGCCGTGGCTCATCGATCACGGTGCCAGCCTGTATTTCCACCACGCGCCCGGCTGGGATGGCGAGCCCGCACGCGCTCGCGACCCCTTCGCCATGCTCGATCGCCACGTGCTGCGCGCCCGCGCCGGGTCGCTGGCCGCGGCCGATGCGGCCTCGGCGCCGCTGCTCTCGGTGGCCGTGCTCGACGGCATCGTGGCGCTCATTCCCGACGCGTGGCTGGCCTCGGCCGACGCGACGGCGACGCCGGCGGCGCTGCGCGCGGCCTACGTGCGCTATCTGACCGCGCGGCTCGAAGCGCCGCGTCCGTTCCTGACGAACGGTGAACGGTGAGCGTCGAGATGACCTACGACTACGTGATCGTGCGGGTCGTGCCGCGCGTGGAGCGCGGCGAGCGCATCAACGTGGGCGTGATCCTGTCGGGCGTGGACTCGGAGGTGCTCGAGGCGCGCATCGAACTCGACGAGGCGCGCCTGCTCGCGCTCGATCCGGACATCGATCTCGAGGCGGTGCGGGCCGCGCTGGCCGTGATCCCGCGAGTCTGTGCCGGCGGGCCCGACGCCGGTCCGATCGGCGAGCTGCCGGCCCGCGGCCGCTTCCGCTGGCTGGCCTCGCCGCGTAGCACGATCGTGCAAACCTCGCCCGTGCACACCGGCCAGACCGCCGATCCGCAGGTCACGCTGGCGCGTCTGTTTGCCACCATGGTGGCGAGGGGTCGGTAGACCTCGGCGCCCTACCTGGTCATCGGCTTGCGCGGCAGCTTCTCGGCCCAGTTGGCCGCCTGCCACGCAAACACCGCCGCCACCGTGCCCTGCTGCTCGGCGTCGGCCTTCTGCACGCGATCGAAGGTGTCCATGTTCGAGTGGTGCGAGCGCGAGTTGTACTCGAGCCGTTCCTGGATGAACTGGAAGCCGGGCAGGCCCACGCCGTCGAACGCGGCACGGTCGGTGGCGGCCACGCTGCGCGGGCTGGCCATCTTCCAGCCCAGGCCCTTGAGCGGTTCGCCCCACTTCTCGAAGATCGGCAGCGCGCCCTTGTTGCCCTGGCCCCAGATGCCGCGGATGCGGCCGGTGCCGTTGTCGAGATTGAAGTAGGCGGCCACGCCGGCATGCTCCGGCTTGGGCTTGTTCGCCTCGTTGTCCCAGAAGTGCGCGGCCACGTAGGCGCGCGAGCCGAGCAGGCCCTGTTCCTCGCCGCCCCAGAGCGCCACGCGAATCGTGCGCCGTGGCTTCAGCCCGAGCGCCTGAATCGCGCGCACCGCTTCCATCATCGCGGCCGAGCCGGTGGCGTTGTCGGTGGCGCCGGTGGCATAGGGCACGCTGTCCAGGTGCGCGCCCATGATCACGACCTCGCTTGCGAGGTCGGTGCCGGGGATCTCGGCGATGGTGTTGATGCCGTTGGGCTGCGCGCCTTCGGGGTGGAAGGTGGTCTGGATGTTCACTTCCATCTTCACCGGCAGATTGTGATCGAGCAGCCGGATCAGGCGGTTGTAGTGCTCGACCGCGAGTGTGGCCGAGGGCACCTGCACCGCCGCCTGGGCATCGCGGCTGCCGCCGCTGCCCGGGAAGATGGTGCCGCCGTCGGTCATCTGCGTGCGCCACGTCAGGTCGCTGCCGCCAGCGGCCGTGTCGGCGTCGTTGCCGCGCTCGAGCAGCACGCCCACGCCTTCAGCAACCAGGAACTTCTGGATCGCCTGCGCAAGCTGCTGCCGCGCGCGGGCCGCCTCGGCCGCGCCTGCGGGCGGGGCGACCGCGGGCGCGGGCTCCACTGGCGTGGCCGCTTCGGTCCAGTACGGGCCGTCGTCCATGCGCAGAATCACCGGCCCCTCGAGCATCCGCACGGCGCGGGTCGGCTGCATCACCACGATCTTGCCGCGCAGCTTCCCGGCGTACTTCGCGAAGTCGGCTTCGCTGCCAATCTGCACGCGCACGACGTCGCTTGCGACCAGTCCGGCCGTGGACGGCGAGTAGTTGCGCGGCGCGCCGATCAGCACGGCCGGCTGCGGCTCGGTCAGGGTCACCGAGAAGTGCTGGATCGACCAGCCCTGGCCGAAGGCCCAGCGCTCCTGATGCACATTGGCGAGGCCCCACTCGCGGAACTGCTTCATCGCCCAGTCGCTGGCCTGCGCGAACGCGGGCGTGCCGGTGGCGCGCGGCCCGTAGACTTCCGACAGCCACCACACGTGCTCGTAGACCTTCGAGCGGGTCGAGGCTTCGTCGCGGACTCGGGCGATGGTGGCCGGGTCGAGCGCCGACGGCCCCTGCGCCGCCAGGGTCAGGGTGAGCAGGACGGTGGCCAGAACCGAGGCGGCGGACGTTCGCATCATGCGGCGGATCTTACTGCGACTGCCGGGCGCCGGTCAGGACGCGGGCAGGTGAGCTGATCCCCGCATGGACCGACCAGGGGCTGGGTGCATGCGGGTCCACTGGCAGGCGCTCATGGGCACGGCGCGAAACCCACTGAGGCGCCGACCCAGGCCAGGCCGCGATTATGGGACACGCCCATCATGGCGCCGCGGCCCATGCGGATGAGCGGCAGCACCGGCTGCATGCGGTCGGTCTGCAGGTACATGATGCGCACTTCCGCTTGCGTCGGGCCATGCGGCGTGGCGATGACCGGCGCGAACGCCACCCGCTCCTGCAGCAAATAGAGATGGCGCTGAGCCGCTGGAATGGCCGCCAGCTCCGCGTCGCTCGGCGCGAACACGATGCCGCCGCCGGCAAACGAGAAGAGCGGCTTCAGCACCAGGTCCTGCCGATCGGCGGGCAGACGGTCGACCGTGTCGAGCCGCCACGTGCGCGGCACCGAGGGGTGCGTCAACCATGGGATCGCCGACTTGCTCACGCGGAAGTACCAGGCGGGATGGCCCACCCACTCCACGTCGAGGTCGTCGCGATAGTCGAACGGCATCGGGTGATCGGTGCGATCGAGTTCGTCGGGGATGACGCGGTTGTAGATGCGGCGGATCGGCCGCTCCACGCCGTCGACGCGGCGCCACAACCGCCGATCGCGGACCACGACCTCGCGCGGATCGACCGTGTCGATGCCCCACAGCTTCTGGGTGATGGCGAAGTCGGGCCGCGTCTTCTGCTGCTCGGGCGCGATCTCCATCAGCACCACGTCGCCGGGGTCGTGGCCGCCGAGGAGCACGCCCGCGACCAGAGCCAGGTAGCTGGCGCCGTCGAGCCCGCCGAGATGAGTGACCAGATCGGCCGGCAGGCCGTAGACCTCACGATGGGCCTCGGCCAGCGCGTGCTGGAAGCCGTAGAGCGACGGGAAGGCCTGCAGTTCTACGAGCCTCGGCACGTAGCCGCCGTCAGGGGTGCGCACCACGCCGAAATCGACCTGCACGCAGGCGGGTACGGCGTCTTGCCCGGGCCCGAGGTAGCGCTCGGGGATGAGCGCCTCGACGGCCGCCCGAGCTTCGACGTTGGCCAGGAAATCCGTGACCAGCGCCACCCCGGTGGCCGCCATCTCGTCGAGCAAGGCGGCAGGGAAGAAGCACGGCGTTTCCGACAGCGTGAAGCCGAGCGGCACGCCGGCGCGCGCCACCATCGTCGCCTTGAGTCGGTCGTACTTGTCCGCGGTCCACTCGCGGTTGAACTGCTCGCGCAGCGCCTGAATCATGGGCTTAGGCCGAGACCAGGAACGTTCCGCGCTCCATCAACGGCGTGTCATCGACCCAGATGTCGAACTGGGTGCCGACGACATCGATGTGGGTGGCCGAGTGCCAGTCGGCGCCGGTGTGCGCGCCGTAGGGGTTGCCGAAGGCGATGTGGACGCCGGGGAACTTCTCGTCCTGCAGGATGTTGCCGATGAGCCGCGTGATTTCGAAGTTGGTGCCGATGGCGAACTCGCCCACCCGGTCGGAGTTCTCGTCGGTGTGCGTGTAGCGCCAGAACGCGTCTTCGAGTTCCTGGTTGGAGCTGGTTGCCGCCACCAGGCGGTTGTGCTTGATCTCGAGCGCGAGCGGGTTGTCGGTGAGGATGCCGAAGCGCGCGCACAGGAAATCGCCGACCACGCCGTCGACGACCACCGTGCCGTTGACCTCGCCGGGCGTGGTGAAGATCTCGCCGCCGGGCAGGTTGCCCCATTTGTCGGGGCTGATGAGGCCGCTCGTCTTCAGCCACTTGTAGTCGGGATTGAGCCTGACGGTGAAGTCGCTGCCGCCGGGCGTGGTGGCGTGCACCTGACGGGCCGGGCGCACCATCTCGATCACCTTCTGGCTCAGGCGATCGACCTTCAAGTAGTCGGCGCGCATGCCCTCGCGCATGATCTGCGGCGTGATGTTCACCATGTGCGCGTGGCGCATGCG
>JBDTWC010000289.1:0-4685 GCA_040006875.1 Acidobacteriota bacterium
CTACACCGGCGGCCTGCAGGGCACCGGCGACACCAAGAGCCCGCTCTACATCTCGCTGGTCTCGCAGATCATCATTCCGCTCGGCCTGTGCACCGTGCTGCAGAGCATGCGGCCGCTCGTGCCGTCCGACATCTGGCTGGCCATCCTGCTCGGCCACTTCACTCGCTGCGCCCTCTCGTTCCTGCGCTTCCGCCAGGGCAAGTGGCGGGGCATCAAGGTCGATCTCGAAGTGGCCTCTCAGCGCGCGTCGTAGGGACCGAAGGTCTTGACCACGGCGCGATCGCGCGTGCCATCGTCGAGCACGAACACCGAGTAGGCGGCGCCGCCTGGCGCCACGCGCACCACCACATGGCCGTGGTCGGCGGCGAGCTGTGCCACCCGGGCGCCGATCGCGTGCTTCATCGGCTCGCGCAGCGCCAACGTGAACACGTCGCGCGGCCCGGGATAGTAGCGCGGGTTCAGCAGCCGTTTGAGCACGTCCGGCGACGGGTGTGTGGGCGCCCAGGCCGGCACGATCAGCACGCGCGAGCGCAGCGTCGCCAGGAAGCCAGGACTGGCCGGATCGATCGAGCCGTGGTGATTGACCTGGTGCACGTCGATCGGCCCGAGCACCGCGCCGAGCCCGTCGGCCGAGCGCGCATTGCCCGGCGCCAGCTCGCCGAAGTGATCGGGATGGAAATGCGTGACGAGCGCGTAGTCGAGACGCGGAGACGCCGGTCGGGGCGCGAACTGAGTCACGTAGTCGGCGATCCAGGCCCCGGGCGTGCGCGAGCGATCGGGTAGCGGATCGGCGTAGGGGATATCGGTCGCCACCGCGCCGGCATCGATGAGCAAGGTGGTGGCATCGGGCAGCACCACGAAGGTGGCGTTACCGCGCCCGGTGGCGATGTGGTGGATGTCGAGCGTGCCTCGGGTCCACGGCGTCAGGGGCTGCGGGCTCTGCACCGGCACCGCGCCGATGGCCCCGACGCCAGCAAGAACGGTGGCGACGACGACGGAACGCACGAGCCACGATAGCGTGTTCATGCGTCTAGCCGCGAGACCGTGACGCACCGTCGCCTGGCCCGTCGTCAGCGGGAGACGTCAGCCGCGTGAGCACGCCTAGCGCCATCAGCATCACCACCGTGCCCACGAGCACCGGGCCGATCGGCAGGGCGCCGCTTGCGCCCTGCATGCCGAACCAGTAGGCCAGCGCCGGACGCTGCGCCAGCGTGCCGATGAGGCCGTTGTTGAGGGCGTGCATGACCATGCCGGGCAGCACCGATCCCGAGCGCCAGCGCAGCGTGCCGAGCACGAGGCCCAGGATGAAGGTGGGCATGAGCCGGTAGATCGACGCGTGCGCCAGGGCGAAGAGCAGGGCACTTGCCACCACCGCGGGGCCCGCGCCCAGGCGCCGCAGGCCCGAGAACACGAGGCCGCGAAAGAACAGCTCCTCGCAGATGCCGGGCGTGACGCCGAGCACGAACCACACCACCCACAGCGGCATCGGGGCGTCGCCGAGCTGGATGAACCGCTCCATCGCGCGGGTCAGCGACTCGGGCGGCGGCAGGAGCCGGCCGACCACGCCGCCCGCGAACATCCAGGCGGTGAGCCCGAGCAGCACCGCCATGGCCACGGCCACGACCGGCGGACGGCGCAGCGCGAGCGTCTTACGCCAGTCGAAGGCGAAGAGCGCCACCATGCCGAGCGTGGGCAACAGGAAGCCGCCGTATTGCAGCGTGACCAGCAGCCACGGAATCGACAGCGTACGCAGCGACAGGCCGCCGTAGAACTGCACCACGAGCAGCACGGCGAAGGCGGTGAGCGCGAAGCCCACGTTGGGCGTGCCGCCTCTTACCCCGTCGCGCTCGAATACGGTGCGCAGCGACGTCTTCTCGCCGACGAGCACCGTCTCGCGGTGGAACACGTGCACGGCCCCGGCCATGGCCACCGCGGCATACAGGCACGCCGAGAGCAACGTCAGGAAGATGAGCTCGCTGCTCGCTTCGCGCAGGAACAGGGCCTTCACGAGCAGGGTCACGTTCACGATCGGCACAAACGCCGTCCACGCATTCAGCTCGATGGTCGGCAGCCCAACCACGCCGGCCGGCAGCGCCACCGCCATGTAGACCGGCGTGAGCATGGTCTGGCCGTCGCGGAAGTCGCGCGCGAACGACGCGCAGGCCAGGAACAGCGCCGAGGTCGTGAGCGTGACCGGCAGCAGCACCGCCAGCGCCAGCACCAGATTGGTCACGCCGACGCCGGGCAGATCGGCGGGCAGCAGGCGCGACACGGTCATCGACAGGCTGGCCAGATTGGCCACGAGCGAGAGCAGCGACAGCAGCCACACGGTGAGGAACTTGGCCAGCACGATTTCGGCCGACGTGATCGGCGCGCACAAGAGCGTCTGCATCGTGCCGCGTTCCTTCTCGCCGGCCGTGAGGTCGATGGCCGCGTACATACCGCCCAGCACCGATAGCGTGAGCAGGATGTAGGGCAGGATCGAGCCGAGGAGTTGGCCGGATCGCCGCTCCGCCGTCGAGGTGTTTCGGGTGCGCACGTCGAGACCCTGCGCAAACCCGTTTGGCAGATCCCGGGCGCGCTGTCGTTCAACCACGATCCGCTGGCGGGCGTCGTCGAGGGCGGCGGAGACCCGCTCGTGGGCCACCGCCGACTCACGGCGCACCGAGTCGTAGTAGACCGATAGCGGCGCCGCATCGCCCCGCTCGTACTCCTGCACCGTATCCGGCCAGGCGACGATCACCGACTGCACTCTCCGGCTGGCTACCGCGGCCCGTGCGGCCAAGAGCACCGCGTTCTCGGGCTCGACCTCACGCGGTCCGGTGCCACGGCCGCGCCCGAGCAGCGGCGCGGCTCGCTCCGTGGCGTCGCGACGCGAGTAACGGCCGGAGGGCAGGCCGGCGCGAAGGTCCTCGGGCGCCTCGCCCCACGGCTGCAGCGTGAGGTCCTTCGAGTCGGCCAGAGCCGCCGCCACGGGTGCGGGTAGCGCGCCCCACACGGCCACGACCGACTTGTCGGCGGCAATCGCGTCCTCGCCCGATTCGGCGATGCGCGTGAAGGCCAGGATCACGAGCGGATAGAGCAGCACCGGCAGCCCCACCGTCATCAGCAGCGTGCGCCGGTCGCGCAGGGTCTCGCGCAGCTCTTTGAACAGGATGGTGCGAACGATGGAGTAGCGCATCGCGTCGGCTCAGGCCGCGCCGGCGTCAGCGCCCGCGTAGTGCAGGAACGCGTCGGTCAGGTTGCCTTGACCCGAGCGCTGGAGCAGCGTCTCGAGCGGGCCGCTGTCGACGATGCGGCCGCGATGGATCAGGCTGATGCGGTCGCACAGGTACTCGGCCTCGCCCATGATGTGGGTGGAGAGCAGCACTGCCCGGCCGGCGTCGCGGGCGCGGCGGATGGCCTGCACGATGAACTGGCCGCTCACCACGTCGAGGGCGTTGGTGGGCTCGTCGAGGATGAGGAGCTGTGGCTCGTGCAGGAACGCCCGGGCCAGATTGGCGCGCTGCTTCTGCCCGGACGACAGCGTGCCGCACGGCCGATCGGCAAACGAGCCGATGTCGAGTTCGGCAATCAGGGTGGCGATGCGGCGGTCGGCCTGGGCCGGTTCGAGCTCGTAGAGCTGGGCGAAGTAGCGCAGCATCTCGCGCGGGCTGAGCCGCTGGTAGAGCTGCGTGTCGCCCGACAGGAACCCGAGCCGCCGCTTGGCCGCGATCGGATCGACGTGCACGTCGAGGCCGTCGATGACGACCCGGCCGCGATCCGGCGACAGGATGCCGGCCAGCATGCGCAGGGTGGTGGTCTTGCCGGCGCCGTTGGGGCCGAGCAGGCCGACAATCTCACCCGGCCTCACCACCAGCGAGACATCGTCGACGGCCGTGACCGCAGCGAAGCGCTTTCCGAGGGCGGTGGCCTCGAGTCCTCCCGTGGCGGCTGGCATCGGACTACAATCTTACGGTCTCCTACTGCTTGAAAGGCGCGACGATGGCTGCTGATTTCTCAGGTATTCGCAAAGTAATTCCGCCCGTCAACGAACCGATCCGCTCCTACGCTCCGGGCTCGCCGGAAAAGGCGTCGCTCAAGGCCCGCCTGGCGTCGATGGCCGGCGAGGTAGTCGACATTCCCCTGATCATCGGGGGCAAGGAAATCCGCACCGGCGATCTCGGCCACGCGGTGATGCCGCACAAGCACAAGCACGTGCTGGCCACCTACCACCACGCGCGTCCCAAGGACGTGGTCGCGGCCGTGGCGGCTGCGCAGGCCGCGAAGGCCGAGTGGGCGAGCTGGGCGTGGGAAGACCGCGCGGCCGTGTTCCTCAAGGCCGCCGAGCTGCTGGCCACGACCTGGCGCGACACGATCAACGCCGCCACCATGCTCAACCAGTCGAAGACGGTCTACCAGTCGGAGATCGACGCAGCCTGCGAGCTGATCGACTTCTGGCGCTTCAACGTCGGCTTCGCCCGCGAGTTGATGACCGAGCAGCCTCTGTCGACCACGGCGACGTGGAACCAGACCGACTACCGCGCGCTCGAGGGCTTCATCTACGCCGTCTCGCCCTTCAACTTCACCGCCATCGGCGGCAACCTCACCACCACTCCGGCTCTCATGGGGAACACCGTGATCTGGAAGCCGGCCGGCACGGCCATGCTCGGCGCCTACTACACGATGAAGCTGCTCGAGGCGGC
>JBDTWC010000290.1:0-4670 GCA_040006875.1 Acidobacteriota bacterium
CATCAGCGGCGTGGTCATCGACGCGGAGTCGCATGTGCCCCTTGCCGGGGCGGTGGTCACGGCAGGCATGGCGCGGGCCGTGACCGATGCCAATGGGCGGTTCACGTTGCGCGTGACCGCGGCGCCGGTCGAGGTCACGGCTACGGCCGACGGACACTTCGCACTCACCACCACGCTCGACGTGCGCGCGGCCGATGTCAGCGGCGCGGAGCTATCGCTCGCCCGTGATGCGGGCTTTGCGACCAGCGTCGCCGTGGTCGCGGCCGCGCCCACCGCTGCCCCGGCCGCCGAGGTCGTGCAGCCGCTGCAGGTGCTGCGCACGCCCGGCGCGCTCGACAACATCTATCGCACCTTGCAGACCTTGCCCGGCGTAGCCGCCACCGAGGAGTTCGGCAGCCGCTTGTCGGTCCGCGGGGGGGCGCCCGATCAGAACCTCACCATGATGGACGGCGTGGAAGTGCACGACCCGTATCGATTGTTCGGCCTCACGAGCGCGTTCAATCCCGAGACCATCGAACGGTTCGAGCTGGCAACCGGCGGCTTCAGCGTCAAGTACGGCGACCGCCTGTCGTCGTTGCTCGTGGTCGAGAATCGCGACGGCCGGGCCGGCCAGGGCCTCAACGGATCGGCGTCGCTCAGCATCACCGACGCCAACGTGGTGCTCGAAGGCGGCCTGCCCAAGGGTGCCAAGGGGTCGTGGCTGGTCACCGGCCGCCGCACCTACTACGACCTAGTCGCCGCCCGCGTCACCGATCAGGATTTCCCTGGCTTCGCCGACCTCCAGGCCCGAGCCACGTGGACGCCGTCGGCCGGCACGCGGGTCACGATCTTCAGCCTGACCAGCCGGCAGTCGGCGGCGCTCGAGATCGACGGCGACACCGCGCAGGGCGAGTTCCAGGACGACACCGACAACGACCTGGCATGGGCCCGCTTCGATGCCACCGTGGGCACGCGCGGTCAGTCGCGCACCATCCTCGGCTACTCCGATACGCGTTCCACGTTCGGCATCGACGCCGCGTTCCAGAACACCAGCCAACGCTCCAACGCCCCGGACGACGACAGCATCAGCACGGCGGCGGTGATTTTCGAGCGCGGTCTGGGCGTAAGGGATGTGTCGCTCCGTCAGGAACTGGCCTGGCCGCTCGGCGCGCACGTCGTCGAAGCGGGACTCGAGGCGCACCGTCTCGCCACGTCGCAGCGCTTCGAGATTCGCGGCGATCGCAATCCGGTCGCGGCCAATGGGTCGAGCGTGCAGGGCGGCGCAGGCCTGCCCGACCTGCTGGTGTCGTCGCGCACCACGACGCGCGGCGGGGCGTGGCTGCAGGACACGTGGCAGGCCGGATCGCGGCTGTCCCTGCAAGGTGGCTTGCGTCTCGATCGGGCCGGCCTCACGGGCGAGCACCTGCTCTCGCCGCGGCTGTCGGCCACTTTCGCTGCTGCCGGGGCCACCCGGCTCATCGCGGCAACGGGACGCTACACCCAGAGCCCCGGCGATGAGAAGCTGGCACAAAGCGACTACGTGCTCGACTTCTCGAGTCCAGCAGCGACGAAGCTCCGGAGCGAACGCGCGTGGCAGACGTCGGCCGGCATCGAACGCGAGCTCGGAGGCGGCGTGAGCCTGAAGGTGGAGGGCTACCACAAGCGCTTCACTGACGTGCTGCTCGGCCGCCTCGAACCCGAAGCCGAGCGTCAGGCGCGGGTGGCGCGCTACGACTTCCCGGCGGCGTTGCGGTCGAGCGTGCCGGCTGCGGCGGTGATCACGACCGTGCCGACCAACGACGGTCGCGGTCGCGCCTACGGCTTCGATGTCTTCCTCAACCGTCCGGGCGGTGGCCGCCTCACTGGCTGGACCAGCTACACCTGGGGCAAGGCGGAGCGCGAGGCCTACGGCCGCCGCTATCCGTTCGAGTACGACCGCCGCCACGCCTTCACGATGGTGTCGTCGTTCGAGTTGACGCCGCGCTGGGCGATCGCGGCGACGACCCGCGTCGCCTCGGGCTTCCCGCGCACCGCGCCGCTGGGTGTGCGTGTGGCCGGACGGGAAGACAGCGACGACCGGGATGGCGACGGCATCGTCGATGAGATCCTGCCGGCCATCGATCGCCGCGGCTTGCTCGAGTACACCGTCGACTTCGGTAGCGTCGACAACCTCAACGGGGCGCGCCTGCCGGTGTTCGCGCGCGTCGACGGTCGCGTGACCTGGCGGCCGCGCGGGGCCCAGGGACGCTGGGAGCTCTACGCCGAAGTGATCAACGTGCTGAACCGCAAGAACGCCGGCGCCTACAGTCCGGAGCTGGCCTTCGATCCCACCTCCGATCGCCCGGTCATCGTCGAGAAGCGCGATCAGGCGATCCCGCGCCTGCCCACCGTGGGTGTGCGTTTCAGGTTCTAATCGGGGCGCATGCGCTACCTCCGCGTCTTCACCAACTCCGCGATCGCCGGGGGGCTGCTGTCGGCGTATCTACTGGTGGCGACGCTGCACCTCAACCCCGCGTTCCCGCTGACCCTCACCGAGGTCGGCCCGATGGCGGTGGCGATGGGCCTGGCCTACGGCGCCAACGCGCTGGTGGTGTTCTATGCCCTCGTGGTGCTGCGTCAGGTCGCTGCCGTGCAGGTGCTCTCGCCCGGGTGGCTGAGCGTGCGCGTGCTGGCCTGGATGGGTACCATCTCGGCCGCGGCCGGCGCCACCGTGCTGTGGATGAACGCCACCGACTTCGCGCCGTTCCTGACCCCCGAGTCCGGACGCCGCATGTGGCTGGCGGCGATCGCGGTGGCGATCTGCGGCGGCGTCTTCCTGATTCTGGCGCTGGCGCACATCGGCCGGCGCGGCACCGCGCCGAGCGGCGTGCTGCTGGTCATCACCATGGCGCTGTCGGTGGTGGCGCCGCTGCTGCTGCGGGGGCCGGCGCGCGTGCCGCCGGTGGTGGGCGCGCAGGCGACCCCGCCGCGCGTCGACGACGTGCCCGGCGGTCGCGTGGTGCTGCTCGCCATCGATGGCGCCTCGCTCGACCGCATCTCGGTGGCCGTAGCCGAAGGTCGCCTTCCCAACTTCGGAAGGGTGCTCGATTCCGGCACCGCCACCCACCTGGCCACCTTGCGCCCGACGCAGGCCGAGCCGATCTGGACCACGGTAGCCACCGGCCGCCTGCCGCAGACGAGCGGCGTGCGATCAGCGGCGCGCTACCGCGTGCGGCCAACCGGCGCGCCACTCGACGTGTTGCCCGACTACATGTTCGCGCAGGCACTGGTGCGCTACGGCTTTCTGCGCGAGGAGCCGATCACTCCCGGGGCGATTGCCGGCAAGCCGTTGTGGACGATTCTCGGGGAGCGCGGCCTTCGGGTCGGCCTGATCGGCTGGCCGCTGACCCATCCCGCGCCGTCGGTCAACGGCTACGTGGTGAGCGATGTGCTGCACCGCGTCGACGAGGCCCGGCTCGGGCTCGAAGGCGGCGCCGCCGTGACGCCGTTCAGCGCCTGGGCGCCGATTGCCGCCGCGCGCGGCCTGGCGCTCGCTCCCGATCCGCACGACGTGCTCGCCAAAGCCGATTCGCTGCCGCATGCCGGCGAAGTGGATGTGCGCGCCGACCCCAAGCCGGTGCAGGCCGACAGCCTGCACCTGCGCATCCTCGAGGCGATGGAGGCGTCGCGGCCTTCGCGCTTCGTGGCAGTGCGGCTGCCCGGCCTGGATGCCGTGGCTCACTACTATCTGCGCTACGCCATGCCCGAGGCCTTCGGCGATGTGAGCGACGACGAACGGCGCCGTTTCGGCGGCGTCGTCGATGACTACTACGGCGTGCTCGACGCCGTCATCGGCCGGCTCTACGCCAGCCTGCAGCCCGACGATCTCGTGGTCGTCGTGTCGAGCCACGGCATGGAGCCGCTCACGCCCCTCAAGCGCGTGCTCGAGCGGCTGGTCGGCGATCCGGTGGTCAGCGGCACGCACGAGCGCGCGCCCGACGGGTTCGTGATGGCCTTTGGCGCCGCAGTACGCCCCGGTCGCCCCGAACGCGGCTCGGTCGCCGATATCACGCCGACGTTGCTCTACTATCTCGGGCTGCCGATCGGTCGCGACATGGACGGCCGCGCCCGCACCGACTTCTTCACCGCCGCCTTCACCTCGACCCGACCCGTCACGTTCATTCCCACTTACGGGCGATAGAGCGAGTCTCGGGAACGAGGCCCGTGCCGATGTGCCATATACTGGCAACCGGTCTCTTTAACTGCGCGCCTGCGAGCGCGCCAAGAGGTGGTCATGCTGCTACGTAAATCCTTCCCGGGTGCGCCCCGCGCCCGTGCGAATTCCTCCCAGTTCCTGATTCCCAGCCCCGAGCGATGTCTGCCGGCGGCGGCGCGAAGGGAAGCGTCGTGCCTGTAGTCATGGATGCCGATCGCATCAGCCGCGCGCTCGTGCGCATCGCCCACGAGATCGTGGAGCGCAACCGCGGGGTCGAGAACCTGGCCGTGATCGGCGTGCGCTCGCGCGGCGTGCCGCTGGCCAAGCGGATCGCCGCCGCGCTCAAGACCATCTGCGGCGATGACGTGCCGGTCGGCGCGCTCGACATCACCCTCTATCGCGACGACCTGATGCGGCAGACGGTGGGCCCGCACCCGCTGGTCCGCCGTACCGAGATTCCATTCTCGATCGACGACCGCACCATCGTGCTGGTCGA
>JBDTWC010000291.1:0-4664 GCA_040006875.1 Acidobacteriota bacterium
GCAGCACGAACGGACGACTCGTGCGGATGACCCGCACCACGTCGCGCAGCACGGCCTCCTTGCCCCACTTCTCGAAGGCCTCTTCGAGGCGCTTGCTGAACCCGTAGTCGACGACGGTGGTGAAGTACTGCTCATCGAGCCCGTAGTATTTGCCCGCCAGACGCAGCTCCTCGGTGCGAATCAGGCCGAGCCCGTCGAAGAGCTGCGAGCCAATTGCGTTGTCGCCCGATTCGCCACGAGTGAGCGTCATGAGCGCCAGGCGCGCCCCGTCCTTGCGGCTGAGCCGCGTGATCACGCCGCCATGCTCGTCGTCTGGATGCGCCGTCGTGTGCATCACGCTGGTGGTCGTGCGCGCCTTCTGGATCTTCTGCCACGCCCCGGCCGCGCCAGTGTCTTGTGGGACCGAATGGGCCTCGGGCCAAGCCACGAGAACAGCAGCCACAGCCGCAAGCGCGAGAACAACACGACGCATCAGGGGCACTCCAGCCTCAATGTGGACGTAGGACCAGCACGTCGCCAGCCGCTTTGCAGCAACCGGACGCCGCGCACGACGCCTGGTCGGCAGTATTCAGGCGCGCGCCACCGGAGTCAACGAACCCCGGGGCGGCGCTCGGCGCTCGGCTTGGCTCGCACATCGTCCGGCACCGGCCAGGTCACGACGCCCTCGCGATTGTAGATGCGCACCAGGAGCTCCGCCTGGCTGTCGGCCGCGCCGAAGAGCGGCTGCCCGCTGTCGGTCTTTAGCGGAAAGACCACCCAGTAGCGGTCGTAGTCGTAGTTGCGCTGCGCGATCGGCTGCAGCGCGCGCACCTTGCGCAGGTCTTCGGTGATGGCGCCGCGCACGAACCGGCCCGACTCCTTCGCCGCGTCCTTGGGACGCAGGAACGCCTCCCAGTCGGTTGGAATCACGCCCGACCCTTCGTTTGGATCGATGTCGACGACGACCACGGTATCGCCCACGCGGCTCGCCTCATCCACAAGCCGCCTCGTCTCCTCATCGCTCAGCCCGCTGCGGACCTGCGTCGAGCGCGCCGACGCGCGGACGACATTGGGCGTGAACCACGTCGCCCGCAGCTTGTAGTTCTGTGCCCGCTCGGTCTTCATCAGCCGGCTGTCCCAGCCGGTCCAGAATAGAAGGGCCCGCGACCCGACCTTGCCCTCGCCGTAGGCGCCCGCGACCAGCGCGGACACGCGCGCCTCGTCCCAGCGCAGGAAGTCGTCGCCCTGCGCCAGCGACGTGACCCCGGCGAGGGCCACGACGGCCAACGCGAGGGCGGGTCTCACCGCCGCACCTTCCGCAGGATGGCCACCACTTCTGCGCCGCCCATCGCCGTGTCCGCCACGGTGAGCCCGACGAACTGGTAACCGGCGTCTCCGGCCTCGGCCAGTTCCTTCTGCAGGGTCGACGTCTTCGAGGTGGCGAGCAGCCGGTAGTCGAACGCGGGGCGATCCTTCTGGTCCTTGTCGCGCTCGAGGATGACGACCGTTTCCTTGCCGCCGAAGAGCGACTTGAAGACCGTCTGACCGCGGTACTCGTAGCCTGCGTCTCCGGCCTCCTGCATCTCCTTCTGCATCGTCGAGGTCTTGCTCGTGGCCAGCAGCTTGTAGGCGAAGCGCCCGGCAGCCGCCTTGTCCACGCGGTGCATGACCGCGACGACCTCGGAGCCGCCGAATGCGGTTTCCCCGCCCATCACGCCACCGAAGCGGAACCCGGCCTCCGCGGCCTGGTTCATCTCCTTCTCGGCGGTCGAGGTCTTGCTCGTGGCGATGACGCGGTATTCGACCTGGGCTGCCGCAACCGACGGCAAGGCGACAAGGCCGAGCACCAGGACGGCAAGAAATCTCTGCATGGTTGCTCCTAGCGGGGGACCGGGATGGGCGTCGGGCCTGACTGACCAGAGGCCGTACCGGGTCGAGATGTTACCGCAGCTATGATCGCCGGGTCCTGCATGCCGCCAGCCGATGCCTATGCCGCCCTGCGCAACCCGATCGTCCGCCGCTTCGCCCTCGGTCGGTTCGGATCGGTGCTGGGCCTCCAGATGCTGTCGGTGTCGGTCGGCTGGCACCTCTACGAGCGCACCGGGAGCGCCTGGGCGCTGGGCCTGGTCGGCGCGGTGGAGGTGCTGCCCGTCTTCCTGCTGATGCCTTTGACCGGCACGGCCGCCGATCGGCTGCCGCGCCGGCGCATCGCGATGGTGGCCCACGCGAGCATCGCCCTCGCCACCTTGGGCCTGGCGTTCCTGTCGGCCCGCGGTGCCGGCGTGACCGTGTTCTACGTGTTGCTGGCCGTGATCGGCGCCGCGCGCGCGTTCGCAATGCCGGCGGTGCAGACGATCCTGCCGCGGCTGCTGACGCCGGCGGAGTTTGCCAACGCCAATGCCTGGGTGTCGTCCACGTTCCAGCTCGCCGCCGTGAGCGGTCCGGCGCTGGCTGGCGCGCTCATCGGCATCACCGGCACCGCCACCGCGTCGCTGGTCGGGGCCGCCCTCGGTCAGTTGCTGTTCGTGGCGCAGCTCCTGCGCCTGCCGGAGGTGCACCCGCTGCCTTCGACCGAGATCCGCGGGTGGCGGAGCGCATTCGACGGCTTCCGCTTCGTGCGGCGCACGCCGGTCTACCTGGCCGCGATCACGCTCGATCTCTTCGCGGTGCTGCTCGGCGGCGCCACCGCGCTCCTGCCCATCTTCGCCAAGGACGTGCTCCATGTGGGCCCGGTCGGCCTGGGCTGGCTGCGCGCCGCGCCGGCCGTCGGCGGCACGCTGACGGCACTGGTGCAGACGCGTCTTCTCCCGTGGGCGCATCCGGGCCGGGTGTTGCTGGCAGCGGTGGCCGGTTACGGCCTGGCCACGATCGGCCTCGGCCTGTCACGCGACTTCCTGTTCTCGATGGCGTGCCTCTTTGCCACCGGGGTCTGCGACTCGCTCAGCGTCGTCATCCGGCTGACCCTGGAGCAGGTGCTCACGCCCGACGCGCTGCGCGGACGAGTGTCGGCCATCAAGTCGGTGTTCGTGGGTTTCTCGAACGAGTTCGGCGCGTTCGAGAGCGGGGCCACGGCGGCACTCTTCGGGCCGGTGGCCTCGGTGGTCGGCGGCGGCCTCGGCGTGATGGTCGTGGTGGCCGGCATCATCCGCATCTGGCCGGAGCTGTGGCGCCTTGGGCCGCTGCATACACTGCGGCCGGAGTGAGGGGGTATCCTCTCTGGATGCGAAACAAGACTTCCATCCAGCGCGCCGGGGCCCTGATTGCCGGCGTCACGCTCGTGCTTGCGGGCGCGTCGGCCTGTGCCAAGATCAGCGCTGAGCAGCAGGTCGTGCGCGACGCGGCGGCCGCCCTCGGCGGCGTGCAGCTTCCCGGCAACGCGCGGGTAGTCGTGCTCCACGGCGCGGGCCGCAACTTCAACCTCGGGCAGGACCTGCGCCCCGGCCTCGCCGAGCAGACCTTCACCGTCACCGCGTTCTCACGTGCGGTCGATCTCGACGCGCCCCGGGTCAGGACGACGCTCACGCGCACGCCGAACTTCTCCTACTTCATGGGCCCGCAGGCGCAGACGCAGGAGCAGGGCGTCGACGGCGAGGTGGCCTACAACGTGGGCGCGAGCGGCACACCATCGCGTGCGGCCCTGAGCGTGGCGGCCGAGCGGCGTGCCGAGCGCTTCCATCAGCCGCTGGTGCTGCTGCAAGCGGCGCTGGCCGACGGCGCCAGCCTGCACCCGGCAACCGTGGCTGCGGGTGAACGAGGCGTCGTCGTCGACACGGCCGCCGGCCCGGTCATGCTGGTCGTCGGCGCCGACGCCCGCCCCGTGCGCATCGAGTCGGCAGGCACGCAGGCCAACCTGGGCGACGTGCGCCTGATCACGACCTTCAGCAACTACCAGGACGCGCTCGGCCTGCACTTGCCCACGCACCTCGCCACGGCCGTGGACGACTTCACGACCGCCGACTACGACGTGACCTATCGCGCCGGCGAGGCCGAGGCTGTCGCGGCGCCGGAGGCGGTCAAGGCTGCGGCCGTGCCCGCGGCGCCGACGGTGAACGTGGCCGTGACCGAGGTCGCGCCGGGAGTGTGGTTCCTGGCGGGCCAGTCGCACCACAGCGCCGTCGTCGCCTTCAAGGATCACCTGGTGCTGTTCGAGGCGCCGCAGAGCGAGGCGCGGGCTCTGGCGGTCATTGCCAAGGCACGCCAGCTCCGGCCGGGCGTACCGCTCACCCACCTGGTGATGACGCACCACCACTTCGATCATTCCGCCGGCCTGCGCGCGGCCATCGCCGAGGGGCTCACCGTGATCACGCACGAAGGCAACCAGGCGTTTGTCGCCGAGATCGCGGCCCGGCCGTTCACGCGCCAGCCCGACGCGCTGGCCAGGACGCCGAAGCCGCTGGTCGTCGAAACGGTGGGCGACACCCGCACCATCAGCGACGGCACGCGCTCGCTGGTGCTCTTTCACCTCGCCGGCAACCCGCACACCGACACCTTGCTCATGGGCTACCTACCCAAGGAGCGGATGCTGATCGAGGCGGACGCGTTCAGTCCGGAAGGCGGCGGCTACCACCCGTATGCGCTGAACCTGGTCGAGCACATCGAGCGCTTGAAGCTGAAGGTCGACAGGATCGTGCCGCTGCACGGCGAGCTGCCGACGATGCGCGAGTTGTTGGCGGCGGCGCGGCCGG
>JBDTWC010000292.1:0-4641 GCA_040006875.1 Acidobacteriota bacterium
CGCCATGTCCCACGTCGAGGTGATGATCGTCGACGACGACGGAGCGCCCGCGGCGAGTCGGCCACGGCCACGATCTCGCCCCCGGTGATGACGATGGCGCGGTCCGGCTGCACCGTGCCGCTCTGCACATCGACGACGGTGGCCGAGGTGATGGCGAGATCGGCGGGTAGGCCAGCTTGCCCGCGAGCGCACCTCGCGCCCACGAGGGCGGCGACGAGGGCGAAGATGAGAGGCGCCGTGGTCACCCACCGCACGGTAGCACAGGGCACGGCGGCGATCGGGCCAGGCCGTTTGCTACTCGGGCCGCGTCGCCGCGACGAGCGTCGGGTCGAGCCGCCAGGTCAGCGCCGGCCCGGCCGCAATCCACACCGAGCCGTGCGCGACCAGCACCGCCCCGCCACCGGCACCGGTGAATCGTTGCGCGGCGCGATTGGTGCGCGGGTCGATGCGCACCAGCGGCAGGCCCGGGGCGCTCACCCAGACCGACCCGGCGCCGACCGCGATCTCGCCCTGCGCCGCGCCCTCGACGGCAATGGTGGCCACTACCTTGGTGGTCGCAGGATCGACTCGGGTCACCGATCCGTCGCCGCGGTTGAGCGTCCACACGCCGCCCTCACCGACCGCCACGCGCCCCGGCCTCAGCCCGACCTTCACCGTGTCGACGACCACATTGGTGTGCGGATCCACGCGCGTGAGCAGGTCGCCCTCGGCGCTCGTGACCCAGAGCGCCTGATCGCCCGCGGCCACGGCCGACGGGCGGCGCGCCACGACGATCTCGGCCACGACGTCGTTGGTGTCGGGATCGACGCGCGCGACGACGCCCTTGGCGTCGGAGGCGATCCAGACGCTGCCGACCGCGGTGTCGATGCGGCCCGCCGCGTCGGCCACCCCGAGCGTGAGCGGCGCGGTCACGGCCATCGTCTTCACGTCCACGCGCGCCACCGTGCCGGCCGCGCACAGCGGCGCCCACACGCTGTCGAAGGCCACGACGAGACTCGCGCACACAGGTGAGGGCACGGACACCGGCGTGCCTGTCACATTGGTCTTCGCATCGATGCGGACCAGGCTGCTGCCCGCAGACACCCAGATGCCGTCGTCCGAGGCCACGGCTCCTGGCGCGAGGGTGACCGCGATGCGCGCGTCTGGAATGAGGCGTGCCAGCGCGATGACGTCGGCCGGGCGTGGGGAGGGTTTGGCCGAATCCTGGGCAGCCCTCCCACTCGCGGCCAGGGCGAGGACCACGCCCACCGATGTCGCCATTGCTGTCAGAGCGGGCAGCCGCGAGCGCGGGTTCGGGGATGGGCCGGCGCGAGCGTCCAGAAAAGCCATGCGCGTGCATAATACGCGTACCCCATGCGGTCATCGATGAAGGCGCCCACGGCCTCCCTCTGGACCTCGCTACTGGTCTGGGCCGCGTGCCTCGGCGGCGTCGTCGCGGCACGGCAGGCGCCCGCGCCCGCCCCCGCAGTCGCGGTGCCGGCGCAAGCCGCAGCGTCGGCCGAAGTGTTCGAGACGCGCATCCGGCCGCTCCTCGCCGCCAACTGCTACGCCTGCCACACCGAGAGCGCCATGGGCGGGCTGCGCCTCGACTCGCGCGAGGCGATGCTCACGGGCGGCGACACCGGCGCCGTGATCGAGCCCGGAAAGCCCGACGCGAGCACGCTCGTCCAGGTGCTGCGACACGCCGCCGGCTTCCCCGCCATGCCCAAGGGCCGCGCGAAGCTGCCGCAGGCGGACATCGACGTGCTGGCGGACTGGGTCCGTGCCGGCGCGCCGTGGCCGGCCTCCGCCACCACCACCGCCGCGGCGGCGCCTGCGGTCGAGAAGGTCATCACGCCCGAGCAGCGTGCGTTCTGGTCGTTCCGTCCCTTGCAGCGCACGGGTGCGCCGGTCGTGAAGGCGGCCGACTGGCCGCGCACCGAGATCGACCGATTCGTGTTGGCGAGGCTCGAGGCCGAGAACCTGACCCCGGTGGGCGACGCCGACAAGCGCACGCTGCTACGACGGGTGACGCTCGACCTCACCGGTCTGCCTCCAACGCCCGCGGAGGTGGACGCGTTTCTCGCCGATGTCTCTCCGGAGGCCTACGAAACCGTCGTGGACCGCCTGCTCGCGTCGCCGCACTACGGCGAGGCCTGGGGCCGGATGTGGCTCGACGTGGCGCGCTACGGCGAAGATGACTACCGCAGCCTGGATCCGATGGGCCGTGGGCTGAACCCCTACCCCAACGCCCACCTCTATCGCGACTGGGTGGTCCGTGCGCTCAACGACGATCTGCCCTACGACCAGTTCGTCACCGCGCAACTCGCGGCCGATCTGATGGAGGGCCGCGACAAGCTGCGCCATCTGCCGGCCCTCGGCTTCCTCGGTCTGGGCCCCTGGTACTACGACAACGGCGCCGTCGAGATCACGCACGCCGACGAGCGGCACGATCGCGTCGACGCGGTGAGCCGCGGCCTGCTCGGCCTCACTGTGGGCTGTGCGCGTTGCCACGATCACAAGTACGACCCGATTCCCACCAAGGACTACTACGCGCTGGCCGGTGTGTTCCTGAACACCGAGTACCACGAGTACCCGCTGGCGCCGAAGGCCATCGTGGACGACTACACGGCCAGGGAGAAGGCGCTCAAGAAAAAGAAGGAGCTGCTCGCCGACTTCACCGCCACCGAGTCGCAGCAGCTCGCGGAGTCGCTGGCGTTCCAGGCCGCCCGCTACCTGAAGGCGGCGTGGAAGGTGACGGGCGAGCCGAAGAAGGACAAGAACGAGGTCATCGCCGAGGACCAGCTCGATTACGAGCTGTTCGATCGCTGGCTCGCGTTTCTGGCCAAGCGCCCCGTCTTCTATTCCTACCTGAAGGACTGGCAGGCGCTCATCGCCACGGGCGGCACTGCGAAGCAGGCCGATACGCTCGCCACCGATGTGCAGACGCTGCTGGTATCGGTGGTGCTCGAGCAGCGCGACATCAAGAAAGAAAACGACATCATTCGCGCCCGGGCGCTGCCCACGGCCAAGCCGAAGGAACCCGCGAACCTGCCCAACGAGTTCAAGACCAACGACGATTTCTGCCCGGGCTGCGGACTCGTGCTGCGCAGCATGACCACCGATCGCACCGCGCTCTTCACCGACGTGTTCCGCGAGAACCTCGACCCCGACGGCGCGCCCGGCAAGCCCACTCGGCCGGGTCTGCTGCGCTTCTCGGGCTGGGCGCTCGACCAGCGGCTGGGCGGCGATCGGCGCGCGCTCATCGAGATACTGCGCAAGGACATCGAGACGATGGAGAAGGCGCTGCCGCCAAAATACGCCTACGTGCACGGCGTGCGCGACGTCGAGGCGCCGGTCGACCTCCAGGTGCACCTCCGCGGCAACCCGATGCGCCTCGGCGATGTGGTGCCGCGCGGTTTCGTGAGCGTGCTGAGCCCCGGTCCACGCACGGCGTTCACCAACGGCAGCGGGCGCCTGGAACTGGCCCGGACGATCGCCGTTCAGCCCATGGCGATGCGCGTGATCGTGAACCGCGTGTGGAAGCAGCACATGGGCACGGGCATCGTGGCCACGCCCAGCAACTTCGGCTTGAACGGCGAACGGCCCACGCATCCCGAGCTGCTCGACTACCTGGCCCAGTACTTCGTGGACCACGGGATGTCGATCAAGGCGCTGCACAAGGAGATCCTGCGCAGCCGCGTCTACACGCTCAGCGCCGACACGCAGGCGGCCGCCGCGGCCACGGACTCGGGCAACCGGCTCTACTGGCGGGCGAACCGCAAGCGCCTGAGCGCCGAGCAGATCCGCGACAGCGTGCTGTTTGTGTCGGGCGCGCTCGACGAGCGTCTGGGCGGACCGTCGGTGCCGCTCACGCCGCTCGGCGACCGGCGCACCATCTACGGCAGGATCAGCCGCTTCAAGCTCGACGAGTTCCTGCAGCTGTTCGACTTCCCGAGCCCGAGTCAGACCTCCGAGCAGCGCTATTCCACCACCGTGCCACTGCAACGTCTGTTCTTCATGAACAGCGACTTCGTGCAGCAGCACGCCGAGCGGCTGGCCGAGCGCGTCGCCGACGAGCCCGACGACGCCGCGCGCATCACGAAGGTCTACCGCCTGCTCTATGGCCGCGCGCCCACCGCCGCGGAAGTGACGGCGGGCCGCGACTTCTTGAAAGCCGAAGCGCTGAAGCAGTACGAGGAGCGCAAGGCCAAGGCCGGGGATCCGCTGGCGAAGGCCGACGAAGCGCCGCCGCCTGAAGAGGCGAAAGCCGGCGATGACGGCCTGCCCGACCCCAACGGCATGATGGCCGGCGTGACGCCCGGCGCCAAGCCCAACGAGAAGGACGCGGAGAAGATGCGGCCGATCACCACGTTTGGCCGCTATGTGAAGGTGCTGCTGAGCGCCAACGAGTTCATCTTCGTCAGCTGATCGTCAAGGCGATTCCCATGGCCCACCGCTCCCGTCCCCCGCTCACCCGTCGCGACGCGCTGTGCCGCATCGGCAACGGCTTCGGCATGATGGCGTTTGCGGGCATGGTGGGCCAGTCGCTGTCTGCGGCCGGTCTCGACCAGGCCGCCAAGGGCGTGCCTGCGGGCTTTTCCCAGGGCCTGCACCATCCCGCGCGCGCCAAGCGCGTGATCTTCCTCTATATGAACGGCG
>JBDTWC010000293.1:0-4635 GCA_040006875.1 Acidobacteriota bacterium
GGGCGCCATCGCCACACGTCCGGGGCGCGGCCGCAGTTCGTAGGCGACCCGCTTGATGTTGAGCAGGTGGCGCGGCGTGATGTTGTCCGACGTGATGTTGCCGCCGTAGCCGCCGCAGCCGAGCGTCATGGCCGGGTCGAGTCCGGTGGTGAGGCCGATCGAGCCGTGGGTCGTGGGCGTGTTCACGCAGATGCGGTAGGCCGGCTTGTGCAGCCCGAACTCGAGGATGACGGCGTCGTTGCGCGAGTGAATCGACATGGTGTGGCCCATGCCGCCGTATTGCAGGACCTGTTTGGCGCGCTCGCAGCCCTCGCGCCAATCGGCCACTTCGTAATACGAAAGCACGGGACAGAGCTTCTCGATCGAGAGGGGGTAGTCGCGGCCCACGCCCGCCAGCGGCGCGATCAGCGCGCGCGTGCCCGGTGGCACGGCGATGCCGACCTGCGCGGCGATGTGCAGCGCTGACTTGCCCACGAAGGCCGGGTTGGGGAGTCGCGTCGGCAGGACCAGCGCCGCAGCCAGTCGCGCCGTGTCGGTCGCCGACAGGAAGGCGCCCCCGCCGGCGACGAAGGCCTCCCGCAGCGCCGTGGCGATGGCGCGGTCCGCGATCACGGAGTTGGGGGACGAGCAGAGCACGCCGTTGTCAAAGCTCTTGCCGGCCAGGATGTCGTCGGCCGCCTTGGCCACATCGGCCGACGCCTCGACGTAGCACGGCGCGTTGCCCGGGCCGACGCCGTAGGCCGGCTTGCCGGCCGAGTAGGCGGCGCGCACCAGGCCCATGCCGCCAGTGGCGAGAATGACCGCCACTTCGCGCGCGCGCATCAGGGCCTGCGTGCCGTGCAGCGACACCGTGGTCATCCAGCCGATCGCGCCGTCGGGCAGGCCGGCCCGGCGCCCGGCGTCGTTCATCAGCGCGGCCGTGCGCGTGATGCACCGCGCCGCCGAGGGATGCGGGCTGAGCACGACCGCGCAGCGCGCCTTGATGCTGATGAGCAGCTTGTAGATCGCTGTCGAGGTGGGATTGGTCGACGGCACGATCGCGGCCACGACGCCGAACGGCTCGGCGATCTCGATGACGCGGCGATCCTCGTGACGAGCCACCACACCGACCGTTTTCATCGGCCGGATGAAGGCGTGCACGTCACGGGCGGCAAACAGGTTCTTCTGCAGCTTGTCGGCGGCGACCCCGAAGCCGGTTTCGTCACAGGCCAGCCGGGCGAGGGGCTCGGCTTCGGCCAGGGCGGCGCCCGCCATCGCAGCGACGATGGCGTCAATCTGGATCTGCGACAGCTCAGCCAGAATGCGCTGCGCCGCCTGCGCTCGCTTGGCCAGGGACTGCGCCTCGGCGGCCGACGCGAGATCGCTGGGGGTGAGGGCCGCGTTGGTGTCGGAGGCCATCGGCGCCGGCTCGGCGTCTTACGCCTTGGGGAGGAGACGTTCCACGTCGGCGTGGGGACGGGGAATCACGTGCACCGACACGAGTTCTCCGACGCGCCGCGCGGCCGCGGCGCCTGCGTCGGTGGCGGCTTTGACCGAGCCGACGTCGCCCCGGACGAGTACGGTGACGTAGGCCGCACCGATGTACTCGGTGCCGACGAGCACGACGTTGGCGGCTTTGACCATGGCATCGGCAGCTTCGACCGAGCCGATGAAGCCTCGGGTTTCGACCATGCCGAGCGCGTCGTTTACGTTGTTCATTGTGGGGCGACGGCGGGGCCGTCTGGCGCGGAACTGTACCACAACTCCAGCGGGCCAACGGTGGCGCTGCCGTGCTGGAGACGTTATCATGTGACTTCACATAGCCATGCAGACCTTCATCACCGCACGAGGCGCCCATGTGGCGCTGTTCCTTGGCGCGCTGGCAGCATCGGGATGCCGCAAACCCGCCGATAGCGCCCCCCTTCAGGGCACGGTTGCCGTTCAGTTGTCGCGCTCCCGCGTGGCGCTCGGCAGCCCGGTCGACGTCACCTACAAATTCACCCTGGCCGGCGACGCCAAGAACCTGGGCTCGCGCAAGGTCTTTGTGCACTTCCTCGATGCTGACGGCGAGCAGATGTGGACCGACGACCACGAGCCGCCGACGCCGACCACGGCCTGGAAGCCGGGCCAGACGGTGGAGTACACGCGCACCATGTTCGTGCCCGTCTACCCCTACGTCGGCGCGGCCAAGATGGTGATCGGCCTCTATGACAGCGCCGGCGATCGCGTGCGCCTCAACGGCACCGACCTGGGCGGCCGGGCCTACGAGGCGGCGCAACTGGAACTGCTGCCGCAGACCGAGAACGTCTTCCTGATCTTCAAGGACGGCTGGCATCCGGTCGAGTCGGCGAGCGACAACTCGATGGTCGAGTGGCAGTGGACCAAGAAGGAAGCCACGCTGGCCTTCCGTAACCCGCACCGCGACGCCGTGCTCTACTTCCAGGCCGACAACCCGGCCAAGGCGTCGACGGCGGCCACCAAGGTCGAGATTCGTCTCGGCGACCAGGTGCTCGAAACGGTGGCGCTTGGCGCCGAAGGTCCAGTGCACAAGATCCCGCTGTCGGCCGCCGCCATGGGCGCTTCTGACATGGTGGAGGTGCGGCTGGTCGTCGATCAGACCTTCGTGCCGGCCTTGGAGCCCGGCGCGAAGTCCAACGACCCGCGCGAGCTCGGCGCCCGCGTCTTCCACGCGTTCGTGCAGCCGCAGGGGTCGTAGTCAGCGTCCACGCATGGAGTTCCGCTGCCGGCTCGGCACTGCAGGAGGCCAGGTCATCGAGGGCGTCTACGTGGCCCCCAGTGAGGCCCACCTGCGTCGTGAACTCGAGGACAAGGGGCTGCACGTGCTCTCGCTCGTCCAGCGGGGCGGCGTCAAGGGCATCAGCATCGGCAAGCGCAAGATCCGGCGCGACGAGTTCCTGATCTTCAACCAGGAGCTGGCCACGCTGCTCAAGGCCGGCATGCCGCTCGTGCAGTCGCTCGACATCCTGCGGCAGCGGCTCAGCAACCCCACGTTCAAGGCGGTGCTCGACGACGTGCACGAGAAGGTGCGGGGCGGCGCCGCCTTGTCGGACGCTTTCACTGCGCACGCCGACCTCTTCCCCGGCGTTTACACCGCGTCGCTTGTCGCCGGCGAACGCAGCGGCTCGCTCGACACCGTTCTGCGCCGCTTCGTCAGCTACTCGAAGGTCATCGACACGGTCCGCAAGCGGACCATGTCGGCGATGCTCTATCCCGCCATCCTCACCGTGCTGGCCGTGCTGCTGGTCGGGATCATCGTGGTCAAGGTCGTGCCGGCGTTTGCCGGGTTCTATTCGAGCTTCAATCAGGAGCTGCCCCTGGTCACGCGCGTGATCATCGCCGTCTCCGATACCGTGCGTGCCAACCTGCTGTTGCTGGTCGTCTTGCTCGCCGGTGGCAGCGTCGCGTTTTCGAACTGGGTCAAGCGGCCCGGCCAGGGCGCGCGGTTCGATCGCTGGCTGCTGCGCCTGCCGCTGGTCGGGGCCATCGCGCTCAAGTTCGCCACGTCGCAGATCGCGCGCACGCTGGCCGCACTCGTTGGCGGCGGCATCCCGCTCGTGAACGCGCTCGATACGGCCGCCACGTCGACCGGCAATCGTTACCTCGGCAACGAGCTGCGGCTCGTGGCCGAGCGAGTGCGTGAAGGGCGCGGCTTTGCCGCCACGCTGCTCGAGCGTCAGGTGATGCCCGACGTCGCCATCAAGATGATCGAAGTGGGCGAGTCGACCGGCTCGCTGCAGGAGATGCTGACCTCGCTGGCCGACTTTTACGACGAGGACGTCGAAACCGAAGTGAGCCGCTTCGTCACCCTGGTCGAGCCGGTCATGCTCGTGTTCATGGGCGGCGTGATCGCCGGCGTGGTGCTGGCGCTCTACATGCCGCTCTTCGAGTTGTCTTCGGTGGTCGGCCGATAGGAACGCCCCCAGCCATGGAACCCACACCGCCGGTCGAGGGCTTCGACCCCGAAACGCTGGTTGCTGACGAATTCGCTCCGGTCGTGCCGGTGGATGCGCGCGTCGCCGAGGAGGCGCATGCCCGGCGCCTGGCCGGTCGCTATCGGCTCGACTTCCTCGACATGGGCCTGTTCCGCATCGACCAGGAGCTGTTCCGCGGCATCCCGGCCGAGCTGATGCTGCGCTACGGTTTCGTGCCGTTCAAGCGCGACGGCCGCGCTCTCGTGATCGTGGTCTCGGACCCGACCGACCTGCCGATGATCGACGAGCTGGCGGTGCTGCTCGGCACGCCGGTGCGGGTCATGGTCGGGGCCCGCTCGGCCATCGAAGGCATCCTCAAGAAGAGCGAGAGCTCGCAGCGGGTGCTCGACGACGCCACCGAAGACTTCATCCAGGTCCTCAAGGACGAAGACTCGAGTGAAGACCTCACCGTCGAACGACTCACGAGCGACCACAGCCCGATCATCCGCATGGTCGATGCGATGGTCTTCACCGCCATCCAGCGCCGCGCCAGCGACATCCACATCGAGACCCAGGACGACGCCGTCGTGGTCAAGTACCGCATTGACGGCGTGCTGCAGCCGGCCAGCCGGCCGATCGCCAAGGCCTCGCACAGCGCCATCATCTCGCGCATCAAGGTGATGGCCGAACTCGACATCGCCGAGAAGCGCGTGCCGCAGGACGG
>JBDTWC010000294.1:0-4633 GCA_040006875.1 Acidobacteriota bacterium
GCTCCGCCAGCCAGCAGATCACGGAGCGTCGCGGCGTCGCGCGCCAGCGCGCCGTGGCGCGCGAGCAGGTCGAGCAGACCTTCGATCTTGTGCGTGTTCGAGCGCCGCGCGATCGCGGGCACGCCGGCCATGGCCGCAAAGATCAGCACGTGGTAGCGCCCCGACACGACCAGTGCGAAGTGGCGCAGCCAGGCCCCGAACGCGGGCCACGGCACGGCCCGGCCGTCGGTCGTGAGCCAGCCCTGCTCGCGCACGGCGTCAGCCAGCGACGACTCGCGATCCTCGAACTGCACGAACGTGGGTTCCCAGCCGGCGTCGGCCAGCGTCCGGAGGTCGGTCAGGATGTCGGCAACGGCCGTGGCCCGCGACGCCGTCGTGCTCTGCACCACCCCTGGCGTGTAGAAGACCGACCGAGTCGCGGCGCCGGGCGCATCGCGCTGAGCGCTGAGCGCTGCGGCGAGGAAGGCCGCATCGGCAGCCGCGGTGGCGATGATGCCGCGCGCCGCAAGCCAGCGCGCCGAGCGCGGTTCACGCACGGCCACGTGCTGTGCCGGCATCAGCGCCGCGGCCAGCAACCAGGGATCGATGCCCTCCACCGTGCCATTCACCGCCCAGACCGGCGTGCCAGCGCGGTGAGCCACGGCGATCGCGCCGCCGAGCGCCAGCGCTCCGACCGCGTGATGGTGGAAGGTGCCCTCGAGGTTCGCCACGACGAGATCCGCAGCGCCAACCGCCTCGGCCAACGCCGAATCGCCGTCGAGGCGTGTGACCGCACGATACCAGTCTGCGGGCGAGTGCGCGCGCCCGGCTGCCACCATCGGGCTGAAGTGGTCATATCCCTCGCCGCGGGGCCGCGTGCGTACCTCGGCATGGAGCGTCACGCTCAGATGGTGAACCAGCATCGACACCGTGGCCTGACACCCGGGATTCGAGTCGGCGCGCGTGTCGTTGAGGACGAGCACTTGCATGGCGCGAGATCCGGCTGCAAGACGGACTCCACTGAACGCAGGACCAACGCCGGGATCAGGGCACCTGAAACGGCTCTCGGACCGACACCGCGGTCGGGTGGCCGACACTTGCAACGGTGTCGTGGGGCCCTGCCCAGCGAGATGTCAGAGGCACGTCCTTTGCAGCCCGAGCCGATCGATGGAGAGAGCTGCGGCCGATCACGCCCGCACCGCGTCGAGCAACGATCCGCGCCCCTCGGTCACCGTGGAACTGGTGCCGGCGCACCGTGGCTCGGCCGCGGCGTCGGCCCGCGTTCGCGGCGAAGACGGCACATGGACGAATCTGCACGACGGCGCCGACGCGCTGGCCGAGGCGCGCGCGCATCTCGCCGGCGTCACTGCCGACGCCCCTGACGTCGTGGTCGTGGTGGCGGGCGGCCTCGGCTATCTCACGGAAGCGGCAGCAGCGCAGTGGCCAGACGCCGTGCTCGTGGTCGTGGAGCCGCTGACCGAGTTGGCCGAGGCGGCCCGGGCTCGTCTGCCCGCGCTCTACGCTTCGGGCCGGGTCCATCTGCTGACGGGCCCCACCTACGCCGGCGCCGACGACCTGTGGCGCGTGTTCGACGCGCCGCGCTCGACCGGCGCGGCGCCGCCGATCGTGGCGCACCCAGGGCTGAGCCGCGCCATGCCGACGCTCACCCGCGAGGCCGCCCGGGTCGTCGGTCGCGCCGTGGCGGCCGCGCGGATGAATGCCCAGGCCCGCGCCGACCATGCCGGTCGCTATGTCGTGAACACGATCCGCAATCTGCGGCACGTAGTGCTCGGCCCCAATCCTGAGCGCCTGCGCGGCCGGTTCACAGGTGTGCCGGCCGTGGTCGTGGGCGCTGGACCATCGCTCGACCGCAACGCGCGCGAGCTGCGCGCTCTGGCCGGTCGCGCGCTCGTGATCGCGACCGACACCGCCTGGCGACCACTGGTCACGGCGGGCGTCTCGCCGCATCTCGTCGTGGCCCTCGATCCGACGCCCGCCAATGGCCGACATCTGGTCGACGTGGCGGCGTCACGTGACACGTGGATCGTGGCCGAAGGCAGCGTCGATGCCGATGCACTGGTCGGTCTCAGTGGCCGCGCTGCGACGTTCAGGGTCGGCGAACATCATCCGTGGCCGTGGCTGCAGCGGCTCGGCGTCGAGCGTCTGCGGTTGCGCGCGTGGGGCTCGGTGCTGACCTCGGCGTTCGACCTGGCACTGGTGTGCGGGTGCGACCCGATTGTGTTCGTGGGCGCCGATCTCGCCTTCACGGGCGGTCAGCCGTATTGCCGGGGCACCTCGGCCGAAACGGACTGGGCACGGCATACCGCTCGCGGCGTCAGTGTGCGACAGGTGTGGGATCACACGCTGGCATCCCGTCCGCTCGTGAGCGAGCGAGGCGTCAACGGCGACGCGGTGCCGACCGCGCCGCATCTGGTCGAGTTCAGGGACTGGCTCGTGGCCAGAGCAGGCGAGTGTGCCCCGGGCCGGGTGGTGAATGCGACGGCCGGCGGCATCCTCGTCGGTCCTCATGTGCGACAGGCCTCGCTGGGTGACGTGCTCGCACCATTCGGCGAGTGCGACCAGGCGTTGCGCGCGATCGTGAGCGAGGCACTGGACGTGCCGGCCGACCGGGCCCAGCGGGTGGCGGTGATCGACGCGCTGAGCGCCGTGTCGCACGCCGACGGCGCCACCGCACCGATCGCCGAGTGGGTGATCTTCGGCCGGCCGTCGCTGACGCCGGGCGACGTGCACGTCGCCGCGAAAGCCGCGGGCGCCGCACTTGCGGCCGATCTGCCCACAGCGCCGCCGACCGCCGCGGCGGCGCCGCTCCGCTGGCACACTGCGGATCGCCTGGCCGCGATGCGCGCCCGGCTGACGGGTGACCGCGCGGTACTCGACGGCGCTACGCCGCCGTCAGGGCCGGAGGCTGATGGCGCCGGTGCGGCCCTGCGTCTCATCGACGGCTTGCTGCACCGGCCGATCCTCGCCACTGCTCTTGGCCGCGACGTGAGCGACGGCGCCGCGGCAGCGGTCGTGCCGTTGTCTTGCCGGTTCGAGTGGCACCATGACGCAGCACCCGTGGTGGCGCAGCTCGAAGAGGCGCTGCTCGACACCGCCGCACCGGCGCGCGTGCCGCTGGCGGGCGGCGACTACTGGAGCGAGCCGATCGTTCCGATCGTCGACGACTGGAGTCGCGAGCCGGCTGGCGAGAACGACGCGATGGTCACGGCCGAACGGGCGGCCCGCGCCGCCTTGCTGGCCGAACGAATCATGGTGACCAGCGCCGTCGCGGGCCCTGCGGCCGCTTCGTCATCGCGAGACATGCGCATCGCCGCCGCCGTCGTACGCGCACTCGCCGACCCGGCGCTGGCCGCGCCAGTCTCCGAGCCACTCTTGCTGCCAGCCGTGGGCGCACTCGGTCGCATGCCGATCCTGGTCGACGGCCTGATGCGCGCGCTCACCGGCACTCTGGCGAAACTGCCGGGCGACGGCGACCCGCGCCATGCGTTCGTGTCCGGCGGTATTGGGCACATCGAGCCCGAACTCCTGAGTGCGCGAGGTGTGCCGCGCGGCTGGTCGGTGGCGAACGGTGTGGATGGGCGCGCGATCTTCGTGCCGGCGCTCGCGTCACGCAGTCTCGACCTCACCGCCGAGGGGACCACGACGCCAGGACGCGCGTGGCCCGGACCGATCACGAGCGAGGTGTCGTGGGGTGCCGCCGGCGGGGCACTCGCGTGGAACGCCGTAGACGAGACCGCGCATTGGCGAGCGCGCCTGCACGACGCGTGCGTGTCGGCTGTGGCGCCGTTCAAGCCAATGCATGCCGCGGTCGCGCCCGATGGCGCCATCTACTGGACCGACGCGCAGGCCGGCCTGTGGCAGTGGACGCCTGGTCATCAGGCCATCCGTGTGGCGCTGATGCCGGCTGCCGGCATCCCGAGATTCGAAGACGGCCACCTGGTCGTGGCCCCGATGCCGCGCGATGGACCGGGTCGGGCGTCACGGCACCTTCTCCGCTACGAGTGGCGTGTCGACCGCGCGAGTGGCGTCGTCGCCACGCTGGCCACCGGCCCGGTCGGTCAGTGTGCGAAGGTGGCCATCGGGGATGGGTGGACCGCGCGCAGTCACCCCTGTGCCGACCTGGTGCAGCTCGAACGAGCCGGCGCCGAGCCGGTGCTGCTGGCCTGTTACGCCCCCCTCGGAGTGGCGTGGGCGGGCTCGTCGCTGGTGGTGATCGCGGGCGGTGCAACCGCGCTGCTGTTCACAGGGCTGCGCGAACGACTCGAGGCTCTCGGGGCTGGCCCGCAGCTTGCTCTGTAGCGGTCGGCGCACCGGCCACGACCGAAAACGGACCGTGGCAGGGCGTTGCACGCGGGGATCCGGCCGGTTGGCTGGCCACCCCGGTCGGTAGAGCGACATGTTCACTTCGTTCCTTATCCCATCGGTCTTCGAGGGCGTTCGCGCCCGCCACCTCTGCGTGTTCTACAAGCAGCTGGCGGCGTTCGGCCGTGGGCAGATGAACTTTGTGGGCGAGTCCGCCTACTTCGACTCGCCGGCCGCTTTGGCACATGCCGGACGCCCTGAGTGGGAGTCGGGCTGGCGCACGACCTACGACTATCACAATTATTCCGGGGCCAACGTGGATCCGATGTGT
>JBDTWC010000295.1:0-4632 GCA_040006875.1 Acidobacteriota bacterium
TGCCACAACGCATGCTGGGGCTGATGATGCTCCCGCCGGTTTCACTTCCGATCGAGAATCCCACCAGACCCGCGGCGGTTGCCGCTCCGGGGCCAGCGCTCGATCCCGACGCGCCCTCTTCGAGCAGCCACGGGTTCATGGTCTGGCCGCCGAACCAGACGTCGTTCAGCGCCAGCGCCCCCAGACTCAACTTGGCGACGAGCACCGCGCCGGCCTCGGTGAGGCGCCGCACGACCGCGGAATCGGCCACCGGCACGCGCGTGCGGAACGGCTCGGCGCCGTAGGTGGTGGCGATGCCGGCGGTATCGAGCAGGTCCTTCACGCCGTAGGGGATGCCGTGGAGCGGACCGCGATAACGCCCGGCGGCGATCTCGCCATCGGCCTGCTGCGCCTGAGCCAGGGCATGATCGGCGGTCTTGGTGATGACCGCGCGCAGCTTCGGATCGAGCGCGTCGATGCGTTGCAGGTAGATGCGCGTCAGCCGTTCAGAGGTGAGCTGCTTCTGTTCGATCCAGCGCGAGAGCTGCGTCACCGGCGCGAAGGCGAGTTCGGCGTCGCTGGCCGGCAGCGGTGCGGCGCTGGCGCTGGTGCGCACGAAGCGATCGCGCGCCGGACCGGGGGTAGGGTCGATGAGAGACGGCGTCCAGATGGTGGCCGGCGCCACGTCGGGATCGAGCGCCACCGTGCGCGGCCCGGTGCGCCGTTCGAGCAGCGGCGCGAGCGACCTCGCCCATGCGGTCGCGGCGAGCTCGCGGTCGGCCGGGCGCATGGTGATCTGCACCAGCTTCTCGGCTTCCGCGAAGGTGGCCGCCGATACCGGCGGTCCGGTGATTGGCCCGGCGCCGAAGGTGGGTGGGGCCCCAGGCGTCGTGGGCGGCGCGGCGGGCGCGGGCGGCGCCGCCGGCGACGGCGCGGGCGATCCGCACCCGGTCGTGGCCGCGAGCACGCCGATCGGCGCGGTGAGCAGGAACTGTCGGCGTGTGTTCATGGCGGGGTTGGCCTTGGGTATATCACGGCTGGCGGCGCCCTTGCGGGCGCGCGCCGCCGCGAGACCTGCTATCGTCATGCCCGTGAAGCTCTGGGACATCACGCCGCTCCTGTCGGCAGATACGCCGGCGTTTCCCGGCGACACCAGCTTCAGCCAGCGCTGGACGGCGCGGATCGGGCCCGGCTGCCCGGTGAATCTGAGCGCCATCACGCTGTCGCCGCATCTGGGCGCGCATGCCGACGCGCCGCTCCATTACGACGCGAACGCGCCGCCGATCGCGGAGCTCGCGCTGGCCCCGTTCCTCGGGCCGTGCCGGGTCATCCACGCCATCGATCGCGGGCCGCTCATCACGCCCGAGCATCTCGCGCCGGCCGCGACGGACCTGCCGCCGCGCGTGCTGGTGCGCACCACGACCACGGCGCCCACGGTCTGGTCGGCGACCTTCACGGCCTTCGCGCCCGAGACCATCGCGTGGCTGGCCGGCCTCGGCGTGCGCCTTGTCGGGATCGACGCGCAGTCGGTGGATCCGGCCGATAGCAAGACGCTCGACAGTCATCACCAGCTGCTCGCGCACGACCTGCGCGTGCTCGAGAACCTCGTGCTCGACGACGTGCCCGAGGGCGACTACGAGCTCATCGCGTTGCCGCTGCGCATCGCCGGCTGCGACGCGTCGCCGGTGCGCGCCGTGCTGAGGTCGTTCTGACGGCGACTCGCGCCGAGTGTGCGGCTCTCGACGCCGCCGACCCGCTGGCGCCGCTGCGCCAGCAGTTCGATCTCGCGCGCGTCGACGCGGAAGGCTTGATCTATCTGGATGGCAACTCGCTCGGCGTGCTGCCGGCCGCCACCGCGAGTCGCGTCGCGCAGGTGGTGACCGAGGAGTGGGGTGGCGGGTTGGTGCGCAGTTGGAACACCGCCGGCTGGATCTCGGCTGCGGCGCGCATCGGCGACAAGATCGGCCGCCTGATCGGCGCAGGTCCGGGCGAGGTGATGGTCGCCGACTCCACCTCCGCGAACCTGTTCAAGGCAGTGAGCGCCGCGGTCGCGCTGCTGGGGGCGTCATCGCCGCTGCGCCGCCGGATCGTATCGGAGCGCACCAACTTTCCGACCGACCTCTACATCGCCGACACCGTGGCGCGGGCCCACGGCTTCGAGCTGGTGCTCGTGGACGCCGACGAGATTCCCGCGCAGCTCGACGACCGGCTCGCCGTGCTGCTGCTCACCCATGTGAACTACCGCACCGGGCGGATGCACCGCATGGCCGAGGTCACGCGCGCGGCTCACGCCGCCGGCGGCCTGGCGCTCTGGGACCTCGCCCATTCGGCCGGCGCCGTGCCCGTGGATGTGCATGCCGGCGGCGAGGTGGACGGGGCCGCTGATCTCGCTGTGGGCTGTGGCTACAAATACCTCAACGGCGGACCCGGCGCGCCCGCCTTCGTGTGGGCGCATCCGCGTCACACCGCCTGGATGGACGCGCACGAGTGGCGCCAGCCGCTCGCCGGCTGGCTGGGGCACGCGGCGCCGTTTGCGTTCACCACCGACTACCGGCCGGCCGCCGGGATCGCGCGCTTCGTGTGCGGCACGCCGCCGGTGCTGTCGCTGGCCGCGCTCGAGCGCGGCGTCGACTCGGTGCTCGCGGCCGAGCCGAACGGTGGCATCGAGGCGTTGCGTCGCAAGTCGACGGCCCTCACCGACCTGTTCGTGGCGCTGGTCGAGGCGCGCTGCGCCGGCCATGGCCTGGCGCTGGTCACGCCGCGGACGGCGGCCGATCGCGGCAGCCAGGTGTCGTTTGCGCACGACTCCGGCGGCTATCCGATGATGCAGGCACTCATCGCCCGCGGCGTGGTCGGCGACTTTCGGGCGCCCGACATCCTGCGCTTCGGGTTCACGCCGCTCTATACGCGCTTCATCGACGTGTGGGACGCCGTGGACCGCATGCGTCTGATGCTCGAGAGCGGCGAGTGGCAGGACGGTCGTTTCGCCGTGCGCGCCGCCGTCACCTAGAGCACGACGCAGCTCACGCCCATGTCCACAGCTCACGAGCACCCTCGCGTGACTTCGCGCCTCACCAGGATGAAGCTGGTTTTCGGCTTGATGGCGGGGCTGGCGGTGACGCTCTGGCAGGCGCAGGACTTCATCGCGTCGTTTGCCGCCAGGGCCTACAGCACCAGGACGACGTTGCGAACGACCAACGAGCGCGACGACGCCCGCGTGCTGCGCGCCTACCGCGCGGCGATGAACGCGGCGCCGGTGGGCGCCGCGTTGGTGACCGAGACCGATCCGCGCCAGCAGACGCGGGACGCCGATCTCACGGTCACCGCCGCCACCTCGGGCGAGGCGTTGGCCGGCCGCGCCGCGCTGGTCGAGGCGATGAGGACGGCCTTTGCCCGCGAGGGCCCGGGCGAGCTCTTCGACATCGGCAACGCGCCCTGGGCCGGCCCGGTGCCCGACGCGCGCACGGCATCGGTGAGGCGGGCGTGTCAGATCGCCGCCGTGCTGCTGCTGCTGAGCGGTCTGGTGCTGCTGCTGCGCGACTGGCGCGCATCGCACCTGCCGCTGCCAGCGCTGCTCGGCGCACTGGCGACAGGTGGCGTCTTGGTGCTCATCCTGCTGGGCGACGCCGGCACGCCGATCTGGCTGGGGCTGATGGGACTGGCGCTCCCGGCGCTGCTCATCGGCGTCGTGTCGTACGTGACGGTGCGCACGCTGAAGGCCGCGCGCTGGCGCGAGACGCAAGCGCGGATCATCGAGTCGCGCGTCGAGGTGGAGAAGCATCGCTTCTCCGGCGACACGACCAAGGTGAGGAACCTGCCGCATGTCGCCTACGAGTTCGTGGCCAACGGCGAAACCGTGCGCGCTACGCAGATCAGCGTCGGCGTCGCGCCCGCGGACAACGTCGACCTCGTGCTCAAGCACTACCCCGTTGGCGCCATCGTGCCGGTGTACTACGACCCTTCCAAGCCCACCGACTGCGTGCTCGAACGCACTCCGCCGGTGAGTCTGGGCGCGTTGTGGGGCGGCACGGCGGCGGCGCTGGCAGCCTACGGCGCCGTGGTGGCGTGGCTCAACTCCGACGTGGCGCTCTCCGACCTGGCGGCGCGGGCCCTGCCGTCAGTGCACAATCCGCTGCTGACGCTGGGGGCCGGTGGCTTCGGGCTCTTCAGCCTGGCCGCCGGCGTGTGGAACCGGAGGCACGTGCGGAAGGCGTTCCCGTGGCTGCAGACGCCCGGGGCCATCGTGTCGAGCGTCACCGAGTCGTACCGCGACACGGGGGGCCGCGGCAGCAGCCAGCACACCTACTATAAGGCCGTGATCGAGTTCAGCTACCAGGTGGACGGGCAGGAGTACCACAACGTCGTGGGCGCCTCGGACGTGGTGCGCGCGCACGTCGCTGGCGCCAGGGATGCCGCCGATGCCGAGGTGGCGCGCTACCCGCAGGGCGCCCCGGTGATGGTGTTCTACGACCCGCAGAACCCGACCCGATCGGCGCTCTCGATCGACGCCGAGATGACGCTCGACGGGACCAGCACGCTGATCGTCGGCGCGGTGCTGGTCGCCATCGCCGTCTTCGCGTCCCGCACTAGCGGCGCCGTGGCTGCCAGCCCCCGATGCCACCCGTCCCAGCATGGCCAAGACCAGTAGAATGA
>JBDTWC010000296.1:0-4632 GCA_040006875.1 Acidobacteriota bacterium
TCTGCATGTCGGCGTCGTTGCCGGCGACGTTGGGCAGCGACACCAGGCCGCGCAGTTCGTCGATGATGGCGCGCTCGTGCGCGGCGCGCCACTCACGAACTCCGGGCGATTGCGCCTGAGCCGTCATCGCACACAGCGGTCCGACGGCGATCAGCGCTAACGAGAATCGAAAGATGTGCCGCATTCAGCCCTTCTTCTGCACAACCGCGAGGCTCATCGGACGCGAACCGTGATCTCGCCGCTCGCCGCACTCACTCCCGCGTAGTTCCTGGAGCGCACCCGCACGTAGAACGTGCCCGGTGGCACATTGTCGAAAGCGAGGGCGAGCCCATCGACCGCGACCGTGAGGAGCGCAGGGCCGCCAGCGACGACGGCCACCTCGAGTTCGTACTGGGTGATGGCCGGGCTCTTGGGCCCCGAGCTCCAGGCGACCGAGACGCGGCGGCTGGTGACGGTCGCCGCCGGCGTCGTCGGCGGCGGCGGATGCGGCGCAACGATGAACGAAGCCAGCCCGTCTGGCCAGGCCTCAAGTGGCACCGAGGCAATAACTCGCAGCGCGACCGTGTCGACGATGTCGAGAACGTCGCTGTTCGACCCATACATCGACCGCGACACGACGTATGCCAGCGCGCGCGTGGGATGAAACGCCATGCTTTCCGGATAGCTCCCACTAAGCGGCACGGTCCCCAACGGAACCAGGGTCACGGGGTGCAGGGCCGTCAGAGCGCCGCCGGCGCGGGCGAACACACGCCCACTGCGGCGTTCCACGAGTGGCCCGTGGCCCGCGACGTTTCCGGTCGTGGCGACATAGCGCGCCTCCAAGAGGCCCGTCGCGACGGAGTAGCGAAACACTGTGAGGTTTCCATCCCGCCCGACGTCGTTTCCCCAATAGAGGTTGTCCCCCCGTTCGTCGAGGGCCATGCCACCAACGTGCACCCTGAGCGCACCTGAGAACTCCTGAACGATCGCGCCGCTGGCGGTGTCTCGGACGGTGATGCCGTCCGAAAGTCCGACGCAGTCCTGCAGGAATCGCGTGCCGTCCGGGCTCAGGAAGAAGCTCGCGCCGCACCCTGACATCGGCACCGACGTTCGACCCGTGCGGGTCAAGCTGACCAAGGCGCCGCCTTCCGCCCAGAGGAAGCGGACCTGCGAGGGATGAGACTGCATGCCGAGGATCGCCCCCGCACCCAGCGAGACGCGTTGTCCCGACGCACGATCCAGCGCCCACCGCGACCACGCATAGGGAAAATTTCGACCGCATGCTTCCAGCCACGTGAGATAACGGCCGTCGGCCGAGATGTCGAGTCCGGCGCCACGGCACGGCAAGGGCACCACCGACACGACGGCGCCGCGGTCCAGATCGAATTCGACGATTCGTGACGGCGGGCAGTCCGCGACGCAGCTGCCGTCGAACAGCGCGAACGCCGTCGTCTGCGCGGTGGCATGAGCGACGGTGCCCCCGACCATCGACAGCGTCAGCAACAGGACACCGACGTGGCATCGACCGGCCGGTTGTGTCATCAGGCCCCCTATCGGCAGCGTGTTCGGCGTTGCTCGAGAATACTACTCATCTTTCCGGTTCGTCGTCGAACAGCCTGCCAGCCGCGGATCTGCGCTAGCGCAGCGCCCGCGGCGTCAGCCACCGTTGCACCCAGGCCAGCGTGACGTCCACGACCACGGCGAGGAGGGCCGCCGGAATCGCGCCCGAGAGCACCATGCGCGAGTCGGCCAGCGCCAATCCGGCCACGATCGGATCGCCGAGCCCGCCGCCGCCGACAAACGCGGCCAGCGTGGCCGTGCCCACGTTGATGACGGCCGCGGTTCGCACCCCGGCCATGATCATCGGCATGGCCAGTGGCACACGCACCCACGTGAGAACCTGCCACGCGGTCATGCCGAGCGCTTCCGCGGCCTCGATTGCGCCGCGGTCGGCTTCCCGCAGGCCGGTCACCGTGTTGCGCACGATCGGGTAGAGCGAATAAAGGAAGAGGGCCGCGATCGCCGGCGCCGTGCCGATGCCGAGCACCGGCAGCATGAAAGCCAGCAAGGCGATGCCAGGCACGGTCTGCAGCAGGCCCACGCCGCGCGTCACCGGCTCGGCCCAGCGGGTGCGGTTGAGCGCCATGCCGCCACTGATACCCACGACCATCGCCGCCAACAGCGACACGCCGGCCAGCCACAAGTGTCGCGCACTCATCGCCGCCAGCGAGGCGCGGCGCGCCCACAAGTACGCCGCCAGCGAGCCGCTCTGGCTCGATGACGCACCGGTCGCTGCCGCCGGATTGAGCGCGATCAGCCCCAACTCGATCAGCGCGTCGCGGGCCACGACGGTCACGGGCTCGCCGTTCACCTCGAGCCGCGCGTTCCACGCGCGCATCCGGGTCACGTCGATGCGGCCACTGAGCTCGCTCAGCGCGACCACGGCTGCCGGCCGCTCGCGGGCCAGGGTGCCGCGCACCATCGCGGCGGCATCGTAGGGCGGAAAGACGTGCTTGTCGTCGGTGAGCACGGTCAGGGGAAAGCGAGACAGCAGACCGTCGGTCGAGTAGGCATCGATGATGTCGACCGCGCCGTCGGCCAGCGCCCGATACTTCACGGCCGGCGCCAGGGCGTTCACGGTTCGCGGGGCCAGGCCGTAGGCCGCGCGGAGCCCGGGCAACCCGTCGGGCAAGCCGATGAAGTCGGCGGTGAAACCGGCGCGCATCTCGCCGCTTACCTTCGCGAAGTCGCTGAGCGTACGCAAGCCCAGGCGCGTGGCCATCTCGGTACGCACCGACATCGCGTAGGTGTTCTCGAAGCCGAGTGGGGCCAGCCAGCGCAGGTCGTAGCGGCTCGCGAACTCGCGCGACACGGTGTCGAAGACCACGCCCGGGTCCGCGACCAGCGGCGCCTTCAGGATCACGAGTAGCCCGGTGCCGGTGTACTCGGGGAAGACGTCGATGGCGCCCTGGCGCAGGGCCGGAAAGGCGATCTCGGTGCCGCCCAGCCCGAAGCGGCGCGTCACTGGCATGCCGCGCGCCTCGAGGATCTGCGCGAAGAGCTCGGCCAGCAGATACGACTCGCCGAACGGCTTGGAGCCGACAACCACCGGCCGCTGCGGCGCGGCCGGCGCCGGCTGACGCGCGCCAACCCGCGTGCCGTCAGCGAGCACGAGCAGCGCGAAGGCCACCAGCAGCGCCGCCATCGGGTGCCGTGGGCGCGTCATGCGGAGGCTCCCGACCCGACCCGCGCGCGCTGCAGCAGCGCGGCCACATAGGGCGTGCCTGGCGCGGCCGTCAACTCGGCCGGGGTGGCGATCTGCGCGATCTGCCCGGCGTGCATCACCGCGACCCGGTCGGCGCACAGAAACGCTTCGTGCAGATCGTGGGTGACGAGCAGCGCGGCCAGGCCGGTGCGGCGGCGCAGCGTGAGGAACAGCTCCTGGACATCACTGCGGGTGATGGCGTCGAGCGCGCCGAACGGCTCGTCGAGCAGCACGATGCGCGGCCCGGCGGCGAGCGCGCGAGCGATCGCCACGCGCTGCCGCTGGCCGCCCGACAGCTCATGCGGCCAGCGCGCGCCGAACTGCTCCGGCGGCAGGCCCACGCTCTCGAGCGCCGCCGCGGCCAGTGCCTCGCTGTCTCGACGGCCGGTCAGCACCGGCACGAGTGCGGCGTTGCGGGCCACCGTCCAGTGCGGCAGCAGGCCGCCGTCCTGCGGCACGTAGCCCACGGCCCGGCGCAGAGTCACGGGATCGACGGTGGCGACGTCGCGGCCGTCGACGTGGGCCGTGCCCGCGTCCATCCGGGTCAGCGCGTTGAACACGCGCAGCAGGGTGCTCTTGCCCGAACCGCTCTCGCCGACCAGCGCCACGCACTCGCCGTGCGCCACCTGCAGCGATACGGCGTCGAGAGCCGTCACCGCCCCGTAGCGCTTGATCACGGCCGAGGCCTCGAGCGCGGGGGTTGCCATGCGGCTAGAAGCTGACGAAGACGCCCACCGCCGCGTTCGGCGCCGACCGGGTGCCGTCGGTGAAGGTGATGCCGCCCGAGCGCCACACCCAACGCGCCTCGCCGGTGAGCCCCATCGCGCGCGCGCGACCGTCGGCGCCGCGCAGCCACCAGCGCAGCCCCGCGCCGCCGTGCCAGGCCGATCCGGTTTCGACCAGCACGTTGTCCTCGTGCAACTGCCGCACGTAGCCGCCGCCGGCCAGCACATAGGCGCGCGCGCGCCGCCCGCCGAGCCGTGGCAGTTGGTAGATGAGCGAGCCGTCCACGGCGTAGTCAGAAATCTGCTCGGACGCCTCGGTGTTGGGCGCCGCTTCCGCGTCGGCGGAGATGACCGTGGTGAGCGTGGGGCGAGCGGCCGAGCCGCGCACCGCCACGGCCCAGTGGGCCGTCACCGGCACGGCCACGGCGAACTCGCCCGCTACCGCACTGCCGAGGGTGCTCTCGGTCGTGAACAGGGTGAACGGCGACGGCGCCGTGACCCCGACCGCGGCCCGCCGCATCTCGGCGGTGACGCGTCCGAGATCCTGCGCGCCGGTCCACGCCGCGCCGATGCTGAGCACCGGGTGCCACGGGCGCAGCGCCGGGCCGGCGCCAGCCCCAGCCTGGGCGAAGGCGAACGACGGCGCCCCGCTGACGACCAGCA
>JBDTWC010000297.1:0-4601 GCA_040006875.1 Acidobacteriota bacterium
GCGACGCGGCCATCTCCGACATCGTGCCCAAGATGAGCAACCTGCAGGGCTACGGCGATCTCGGCAGCCCGCGCGGCATCTACAACCTGGGCCACGCCGCTTTCGAGTTCATGGAAGCGAAGTGGGGCAAGGAAGGCGTGCGCCAGTACGTCTTCGCGCTGCGCAAGAGCATCATCGGCGGCGGCGACGACGCCTACCAAGAAGCCTTCCAGATCACGGCCGACGAGTGGGACACGGAGTTCGACCGCTACTTGAAGGAGCGGTTCAAGCCGTTCCGCGACAAGGAACGTCCAGCCGACTACGGTCGCAACCTGGCCCCCAACGCCGACAAGACCCGCTATTCGCAGGCCTATTCGATCGAGCCATCGCCGTCGGGCGACCTGATTGCGGCCATGACCGGTAACGCCGGCGACCGCGAGCTCGACATCGTGCTGATCTCGACCAAGGACGGTCAGGTCATTCGCAGCCTCACCCCGGGCTTCGACCAGTCGAAGGGCTTCGAGTACATCGTGCAGCCGGGCAGCCGGTGGAACACCGTGCCGTGGATGACGTGGTCGCCGTCGGGGGATCGCCTCGGCTTCTTCGTGCGTACCGAGAAGGACCGCTCGCTGGTCGTGGAAGACGTGATCACGCGGAAGATCGTGCAGCGCTTCCCGCTGAACGACCTCGACGCTCCCGAGTCGCCCGACTTCTCACCCGACGGCCGCATGATCGCGTTCTCGGCCATGCGCGGCGGCGTGGCCGACATCTTCACCATCGACCTCGAGTCGAAGGCCATCACCAACATCACCAAGGACTCGTTTGCCGACTACGCGCCCACCTGGACGCCCGACGGCAAGAACCTGGTCGTGCTCACGCGCGTCAGCGGCAACGAGAAGCTGTTCTCGGTCGATCCTGCCACCGGCAAACGCACCCAGTTGACCTTCGGCACGCACGACGATGCCGGCGCTCAGTTCCTCGACGCCGACACGCTGGTGTTCTCGTCCACGGCCGTCGATCCCAACGAAATCGTCGATCCCGAAGTGGCCAAGAACGGCACGATCTTCAACCTGTGGGAGCTCAACCTGAAGACTGGCGCGCTGTCGCGCTACACCGACGCGGTGGGCGGCAACCTGTCGCCGGTGGTGCTGGCGGGCAGCGGCTCGACGCCGCCGAGAGTGGCCTTCGTGTCCTACTACAAGGGCGACTACAGCGTGCATGTGCTCGACCGCAAGGAGCCGATCGGCAAGCCGGTGACCACGGAAGACTTTGGCTCGCCCGGCCCGATCATCGACTTCCAGGCGCCGCTCACCCACACCCTCGTGCCCGGCAACGAGAAGAAGAAGGGCAAGTTCGACAAGCTCTATCTCGAGGGCCGGCCGCCGGTGAACGTGGGCCTCACGAGCGGCGGCGACTTCCTGGGCGGCACCGCGATCGCCTTCGCCGACGTGCTCGGCGACCAGCAGTTCTCGCTCTTCGCCACGTCGGTGTCGCAGTACCGCTCGTTCTCGGGTTCGTACATCAACCTCGAGCGGCGCTTCCAGTACGCGCTGCAGGGCTTCTCGCAGACGCAGTTCTTCTACGGTCAGCTCGAAGGCGTGTTCTACGACCCGTCGTTCAGCGGCATCATCGATCGCGACCTGGCCGTGGCCACCACTACCGTGCGCGGCGCCACCGCCTTCGGCATCTATCCCTTCAACCGCTACCGCCGCATCGAGCTCTCGGGCGGGGTCGTGCACAGCAACGAGCAGTTCCAAGACCCGAACCTGCAGGCTTACTCACAGCAGTACCAGGAGCAGCAGTTCGGCCGTCAGCTGCTCAACAACGGCACGATGGTGCCGTTCGGTCTCGCCTTCATCCAGGAGACCACGGTCTTCCGTGAGTTCGGTCCGCTCGCCGGCAACACCGTGCGTCTGTCCTACGAAGTGGCGCCGAAGCTGGGCAACAGCACGCTGTCGCGCCAGACCGGCGACATCGACGCCCGCAAGTACTTCCGCGTCGCCGGCTCGGGCGTACTCGCCCTGCGCGCCAAGGGCTTCAAGAGCTGGGGCGACAACCCTGGCTACTACTACTTCGGCGGCAACTCCGAGATGCGCGGCTACGACTACCTCGAGTTCGTGGGCCAGAACGCCGGCCACATCAACGCCGAGTTCCGCATCCCGCTCATCAACGCGATGGCCACGCCGATCGGCATCCTCGGCGGCGTGCGCGGCACCCTCTATTTCAACGCCGGCGGTGCCAGCTGGGCCAACACCTCGTTCAAGGCCTTGACCCGCGACGCCTCGATCGAGCGGCCGCTCACCGGCTACGTCGCCAATCCCACCGATCCCAACGGCGCCAGAGTGCCGGTCTTCGGCGACCCGGTGATCGTGTCGGGCTTCCGCTTGCTCGACGCGCGCGCCAGCTACGGCATCGGTCTGCAGACCTTCGCCCTCGGCTTCCCCGTCCACTTCGACTGGAGCTGGAAGACGCTCTTCAACAAGGACTGGGAAGACGTGAAGTTCGCGCAGCAGGGCGGCAGCGCGGCGTTCCGCAAGGCCAAGTTCGCCGTGTGGATCGGCTACGACTTCTAGCGGCCAGGGGTCAGACCCCGTCGAGTTCCAATCGCTAGGGGTCAGACCCCGTCGAGCTCAAGTCGCTACCTATCCAGCTACTGGGCGAACTGCGACAGGCCGCCGGCGGTGGTGCGTAGCGGCTCGCCGCTGGCGCGGGTCATACGCAGCTCGCTGCGCTCGAGGTCCATGGCCACGCGGTAGGGGCTCAGGAACCTGTGCCCCACGATGCCGCCGAGCTGGAAGCCGAGCAGCACGCTCGGAGCTCGCAGGTTCAGCACCACGACCGAGAAATTGTTGTACTCGATGTCAAGGAAGCGCAGGTTGACGCCCTGCATGAGGAACGCGTCGCGGTCCCAGCCTGACGTGCCATAGACTTTGAGCGCGATGCGGCGGCCCAGCTTCTCGCCCGGGCGCAGCGCATCGGCGGTGGCGCGGCTGATCGAGATCACCTCGCCGCCGGTGTCGACCACGAAGTAGGCGGGCCGCTCCGCGTTGATGAGGCCGCGCACCATCGCCAGGCGGTGCATGCGCAGCGGCAGCTTGATGTCGGCGGCGTCGTCAGTCAGATGCTCGCCCATGGTCAGCATCTTGGTGGCGTAGTCGATGGTCATCGACAGGCCGAGCGCCATGGGCGAAAAGCTTTCCATCTCGCGCTTTGGAATGCCCTTGAGGGCCGGGTTCTTGATGAGCACCGGTACGTCGTGCACTTTCAGCGTGCCGACCTCGAAGCTGTCGAGGCGCGCCAGCTGCAACCCCCGCAAGCCCACTTCGCCGACGCCGGCGCTGAGCGTGTAGGTGATGGGCACCACACCGGCGGCCTGACCGATCTGGCGCGACATGGTGGTCTGCTCGGAGCCGGTGTCGAGCACGAAGTCGACCCAGCGGCCGCCGTTGACGCGGGCCTTCACGATCACCTTGTCGTTCACCAGCTTGAACGGCACGGTGTGGAGCCGGCCGCGCGAGTTGTCGTCGAGCGCGTTGGCTTCGCGGTCCTTGAAGGCCTGCAGGAAGCGGATCTGCGCCTTCGCCCACAGCGCCTTGTCGCTCTTGTCCTTATTGGGCAGGAGATTGACGTAGTTGCTGTACGAGACGGCCGCTTCCTCGTAGCGGTGCATCCGCTCGAGGATCGCGCCGCTGGTGTGATGCAGTTCGCCGTCGCGCGGGGCCGTGCCGAGCGCCGCCTGCACTTCGTCGAGGGCCTCTTTGAGGTGCGAGCGCGAAGCCAGCGCCTTGGCCAAGCCGTGGCGTCCACGCGACATGCCGGGCGCGATGGCCAGCGCGTCGCGGAACTCGCTCTCGGCCTCGTCGAACAGGCCAGCCGACCACAACGCATCGGCATGAATCGCCATCGCTTCGGGGTTGCCGGGAGAATCGGCGCGCAGGCTGGCTGCCTCCTGCTGCGCGTCCTCGAACTCGCCGACCAGGAGCGCCGTCTTCACGACGCCAATGCGGGCCCGCATCTTGAGGGCGGGGTCGTCGGTATCGGCGGCCCGGCGAAACGCCTCACGCGCCTCGTAGAACCGCGTCTCCTCGTAGAGCAAGGTGCCGAGTTGGAACTGCAGAGCAGCATCCGAGCTGCCGATCCGGGCTTCGACTGCCAGGCCGACAGCGGCACACATCGCCACGACCAGCACACCGCGAACGACCATCCGCATACTGGCCTCCCCATCAGACAAGCGTCAACTTGCCACCGGGATGCTCATGCGCGAGCCGGCGCGGGCCCGCGCGATCGAACCACCTTCGTCGCAAGGCGCCGGGCGGGCGCCTCATGACCGCCTAGTCTACTTCTGATAGTGCGCGGAATTGATCGCGATGTAGTTCTTCCACTTCTCCGGCACCTCGTCGAGGGCGAAGATGGCCTCGACCGGGCAGGCCGGCACGCAGGCGCCGCAGTCGATGCACTCGTCAGGGTGGATATAGAGCATCGTGGCGCTCTCGAAGTCCCCCTCGTCCTTGCGCGGGTGGATGCAGTCCACCGGGCATACGTCGACGCAGGCCGAGTCCTTCGTGCCGATGCTGGGTTCAGTGATGATGTATGCCACGCCGCGTTCCTCCTCGAAAGATTCA
>JBDTWC010000298.1:0-4589 GCA_040006875.1 Acidobacteriota bacterium
ACGCCGGTGTTGTTCTATAGCCGCCGTATCGGTCTCGACAGCGACACGGTGGTTCCGATCATCGGCGGTGCCCGCGTGCTCGGCCGCTCCGGCGGCTGGCAGATTGGCGCGCTGTCGATGCAGACCCATGACACCATCTCGGTGCCCGACGTCGACGGCGTGATCTCGGATCTGCCGTCAACCAACTTCAGCGTGCTGCGCGTGAACCGCGACGTGCTGAGCCGGAGCCGGATCGGCATGATTGCGACCAGCCGCAACTCGGCCGCGCTCGGCAGCGCCGGCAGCAGCTACTCGCTCGGCGCCGATGCGCAGTTCAACTTGCGCAGCGACGTGTTCATCAACGCCTACTGGGCCCGCACCGACAACCGCGGCGCCAGCGGCGACCCGACCAGCTATCGCGGGCGCTTCGACTGGAACGCCGACCGCTACGGAGTCAACGTCGAGCACCTGTTCGTGGGCGAGGGTTTCGACCCCGAGGTCGGCTTCATGCGCCGGACGGCGTTCCGCCGCTCCTACGCGCAGGCCCGCTTCAGTCCGCGCCCGAAGCGCCTGGCCGGCGTGCGCAAGCTCAGCTTCGAGACCAGCGGCGACTACATCGCCGGTGCGGCCACGGGCCGGGTGGAGTCGGAAGAGTTCAAGGGCAACGTCAACGTCGAGCTGAACAACGGCGACTTCGTGAACACCGAGGTCACGCAGGCGTTCGAGGCGCTGGTGGCGCCGTTTGAGGTGGCGCGCGGCGTCACCGTTCCGATCGGCGAGTACCGCTTCACGCAGGCCAAGGCCTCCTACTTCATGGGCCTCCAGCGGCGCATCAGCGGTGGCCTCACCCTCGGCCGCGGCAACTTCTACGACGGCTCGTTGAGCGAGGTCACGTGGCGCGGCCGGGTCGAATTCACGCCGCAGTTCTACGCCGAGCCAACCTTGTCGTGGAATCGCGTCGACACGCCCTTCGGCACAGGGAACAGCAACCTGGCCAGCACGCGCCTGACCTACACGGTGACGCCGCGCATGTTCGTGGCGGCGCTCGTGCAGTACCAGTCGCGCACCCAGTCGATGTCGACCAACCTGCGTTTCCGCTGGGAATATCAACCGGGCAGCGAGCTGTTCGTGGTCTACAGCGACGGGCGCACCACGCTCAATCCCGGCTATCCCGACCTCGAGAACCGCTCCTTCGTGGTCAAGGCCACGAAGCTCTTCCGCCGCTGAGCGGAGGGGGGCTCAGGGCGGCGCGGCGCCCGCCCCACAGACCTCGTCGAGCGCCCGCGCCATGACCCCGAGGAGCAGGTCGGCGTGCGCGCGCGTGAACGTCATCGGTGGACGCAGCTTCACGACGTTGTCGTGCGGACCGTCGGTGCCCATCAGCACGCCGAGCTCGACGGCGCGGTTGACGACCGCGACCGCGGCGGCGCCGTCGGGCGTCTTGGTACGGCGGTCGGTCACGAATTCGAGGCCGAGGAAGAGCCCGCGGCCGCGCACGTCGCCGATCGCCTGATGACGGTCGGCCAGACCGCGCAGACCGTGGCGGATGTAGTCGCCTTGCGTGACGGCATTCTCGAGCAGGCGCTGGTCGCGGAGCACGTCGAGCACGGCCAGGCCCACCGCTGCCGATACCGGATTGCCGCCGAAGGTGTTGAAGTACTCCATGCCGTTGGCAAACGCGGACGCCAGCGCCTGCGTGGTCGCCACGACCGCCAGGGGATGGCCGGCGCCCACCGGCTTTCCGATGGTGACGATGTCGGGCACGACCTCGTGTTCCGTGAACGCCCACATGCTCGTGCCGACGCGGCCCACGCCGACCTGCACTTCGTCGGCGATGCACAAGCCGCCAGCGGCGCGAATCGCGGCGTAGATCTCGCGCAGGTAGTCGGGCGGCAGGAACACCTGGCCGCCGACGCTGGGAATCGTCTCGGCGATGAACGCCGCCGGCGCCCAGCCGTCACGGGCAGCAGCCGCCAGGTCCCGGCGAGCCTGCGCCGCAAAGCGCCCACCGAGTTCCAACGTCGGCCAGTCCTCGGGCGCGCGGTACGAATCGGGCAGCGGCAGCTCGCACACGAAGGCGGGGCGACCCGCGCCGCCTGAGCGCTTGTATTTGTAGGGACTGATCTCGATGAGCGCCTGCGTGTGGCCGTGATAGGCCCAGTCGAGCACCGCGATGCCCTGACGTCGGGTGGCCGTGCGCGCGATGCGCAGGGCGAGATCGTTGGCCTCGCTGCCGGAGTTGCAGAAGTAGAGGCAGTCGAGCCCGGGCGGCAGCGTGGCCGCGAGCCGCTCGGCGTAGCGCACCACGTTCTCGTGCAGGTAGCGCGTGTTGGTGTTGAGTCGGGCCGCCTGCTGGGCGAGCGCGGCCACGACAGCCGGATGACAGTGGCCGACGTGCGCGACGTTGTTGTAGCAGTCGAGGTAGCGGCGGCCGAGCGCGTCGATGAGCCAGACGTCGTCGCCGCGCACGATGTGCAGCGGCGTGCGGTAGGACAGGCTCAGGTTCTTGCCCAGGTGACGGCGGCGCGCCTCGAGCAAGGCCGCGGCATCGCGCGGCGGCGTCTCGTGGCGGCCCTGGGCGCAGGCCCGCTTCAGCGACGTGGCAAACGCGCCACGGTCGGTCGCATCCAGCCAGTGCAGGAGATGCCACGCCGGCGCCTCGCTCACGAAGTGATACGGGTCGGTGGTCGTGGCCTGACGCAGTGCCGACATCGTGACGCTGATGCACAGCCGCCCGGCGATGAGGTCGAAGAGCGCCTCGAGCTCGGCCTCGGTGAGCGGCATCTCGGCGTGAAACGCCGCCACCACCGCCGCCGCCGCCTCGAGCGGCTCGGCGTCGCCGAGCATCGCGTAGGCGCAGGCCACTGCCGGTTCGGCCGCCAGCGGTGCGAACACCGCGTCGCCGACGTCGATGAGCCCGGTGACCTGGTCCGTGCCCGGGGCGAGCAGCACGTTCCAGTCGTTGGCGTCGTTGTGGATCACCTGATGACGCAGATGCGGGAACGCCGGCACGATGCGGGCGTCGAAGCCGTCGAGCAAGCGCGATACCAGGGCCCGGTGCCCCGGATCTCGCACCGCCTCGAGTCGGGCACGCGACCGCGGCACGGCGTGGATGTGCCAGTCGAAGTCGCGGAACGCACCGGGATGACCGAAGCTCATGAGGGCACGATCGAGACGGCCCAGGGCGGCGCCGAGGCCGTGGAGCGCGACCACGCTGCGCTCGACCTGCGCCAGCGGCACGCCGGGCAGATAGGTGACCAGACGGATCGCGTGGCGTTCGCCGGTTGGTCCCTCGACCTCACCGACGCTGCGGCCGTCGCCAAGCCGCACCACGCGCGGCAGCGGCAGGCTCGCGTCCACGGCGGCCACATGGTCGAGGAGTGCCGTCTGGAGGGCCATGGCGCTGGCCGGTTCGGCGGCGTTGACGATCTTCAGCGTGAACACGCTCTGGCCGGACGCGACGCGAAAGTTCTGATCCCGTTCGCTGTCGAGCGGAGTCAGCTCGCCGGCGAGGCCGAACTCGGCCTGCAACAACGCGCGGGCGGCGTCGAGCGTGAAGGCGGGGCGGGGATGATGGACGAGCGACATGGCGACGCCGACATGTTACTGCGGCCGGGCTTGATAGAATTCGCCGGTGGCGCGCGCGGTGCTGCTGGCACTCCTCTTTGCAGGGCTCACGGTGGTCATGGCGGCGCCGTGGTCGCTGCACCCCGCGTCGCGCGTGCTGGTCGACAACGCCGATACGCACCTGTTCCTGTGGACGCTCGGCTGGAACGCGCACGCCTTTGCCACCAACCCGCTCGGGCTGTTCGACGCGAACATCTACTATCCCTTCGCCAACACGCTCGCCTATTCCGAGAACCTGATCGGCAGCAGCCTGTTCGCGTCGCCGATCATCTGGACCACTGGCGACCTGGTGCTGGCGCTGAATCTGGTGTCGCTGCTGTCGACGGCCCTGTGCGGCCTGGGCGCCTACACGCTGGCCCGCAAGGTGGACGCGAGTGTGCCGGCGGCGATCCTGGCCGGACTGGTGTTTGCCTTTGCGCCCACGCGATTCTTCCGCATGAGTCAGATGTTCCTGAACGCGGTGCAGTGGCTGCCGTTCTGCCTCGCCTTCCTGCACGACTACCTGCGCCGCCAGCGGCCGCGCGACCTGCGAATTGCGATCGCGTTCTTCAGCTTGCAGGCCGTGACCTCGGGACACGGCGCGGTAATGCTGGCGCTTGCGGTGGCGCTGCTCGCCCTCTACGCGCTGGTCCGCGGCGAGCCCCTCGCCGTGGCGCGCCGGATTGGCGATCTCGGCCTCACCGGCTTAATCCTCGTGATCCCGGCGGTGCTGGTGCTGCTGCCCTACCGGCGAGCGCATGACGAAGTCGGCCTCGACCGCACGCTCGAGACGTGGGCGGTCACGCCCGAGAGCTTCATCGCGTCGCCGACGGTGGTGGACCGGTGGCTGCTGTCGCTCGTCACGAGCCACGACGTCACCGCCACGGCCAGCGCGTTTCTCTTCCCGGGGTATCTGGTGCTGGCCTTCGCGCTGGTCGCGCTGTGGCCCGGACGCGCACGCCAACGGCCGCAGCCAGTGACCACCGCCGGTTCCGCCGGTTCCG